>JAYUXA010000348.1:0-11021 GCA_043753245.1 Chitinophagaceae bacterium | reverse complement strand
CCTTTACTGCGCCCTTTGGTAAGAGGAAAAAAATCATCCTACCCGACCGTACTCAGGTTATTTTAAATTCCAACAGCACACTCTGGCTGGAAAAAGATTTTAATAAACAGCAAAGAAGGGTGCAGCTGGAAGGGGATGCTTATTTTGAAATAGTGACCAGTCCAAAGATCTTCATTGTCACTACCCCGCATCTGAAGATCTCTACCTACGGAGCGGCTGCAAAAATAAATGCGTATCCTGATGTTGCCGGCGAAGAAACATTATTGCGTTCCGGAAAGTTAAAGATTGTAAAATCGTATTATTCGAAGCTGGATCCCGATCCTTATTATTTAGTGGGAGGTGATCTGCTTATGATGAACAGGGACATCGATTTAATGGAAAAAGAAAAATTTGATACGGCAGACCTGAAAAGTTGGGTGACAGACAAAATAATATTCAATAATGTAAACCCGAAAGAATTTATAAAAAGAATAAAAGAGGGTTTTAATGTAGAAATAGAGGTAAGAGGAGATGTTAGTGACCAGATACGGTTTACGGGAGTTTTTGAGGCGGCAGACCTTCAGAAAATACTTGCGGTCGTGGGTGAAAGCTGGCATTTTCGATACCAGGCTTACCAGAATAATTTGGTTTTAAAATTTTAAAATGTGGAAAATTTTTTGATGAAATGTTTATGTAATGATATTTTTGTTTTACCTTTACCCTTAAAGTTTATTTTTTAAAGATTATTATTATGAAATTATTTGTTGCCGGATTACCCTTTGATGTTGATGACCAGGAGTTACAGGAAATGTTTGAAACATACGGAACTGTAGGTTCAGCCAAGGTCATTCTTGACAGGGATACACGGAAAAGCCGGGGATTCGGATTTGTTGAATTTGCCAATGATGCAGAAGCCAAAGAAGCTATAAAAGCCCTCGATGGAGGATCACTTGAAGGCAGGCAGCTAACTGTTAAACTCGCTGAAGACAAACCATCCGGTGGCGGTGGTGGCGGAAGCAGAGGCGGCGGTGGCGGTGGTTATCGCGACGGTGGAAACCGTGGTGGTGGCGGCGGCGGTTACAATCGTCGTTAATTATCGAATTTAATTGTTGTGCGTTTTCTTTGAAAACGTGCAACAATCTTTCTTTTGGAATTAGTATAAGTGAGCATTCACTTATAAATTATGTAATGAGACCGCGAAATCCGGAAAAAGAATTACTTGTTAAGCAAAAAGCCATCGAGCTGCTTGGAAGAGATGGTTTTGAGGGATTTAGTGTTAACAAATTGGCTAAAGCCTGCACTATTTCAGTAGCCACTATCTATATCTACTATAAAGATAAAGATGATCTGATCGTTACGATCGCTCAGGAAGAAGCAAAAAAAATGGCCCTGGTAATGGTTCGCGGACTTAATGCAGGGCACTCCTTTTATGATGGCCTACGCCTGCAATGGAAAAACAGATACGATTATTTAATGGGCAACCCTTCTCTTGGATTGTTTTTTGACCAGCTTCGAAGTTCTACGTATCAGCAGCAGTTTACCACCTCCCTGATGTCTTCTTTTGAAAGCACAATTAAAAAATTTATGCAAAGGGCAGAAGAACGAGGCGAATTAGTGCCGATGCCTTTGGAAGTTTTCTGGTCGATAGCCTTTGCTCCACTATATTCTCTTATCCGTTTTCACCATGAAGGAAAATACCCTGACGGACGACCCTTTAAAATGACAGAAACACTGCTCTGGCAATCTTTTGACCTGGTTTTTAAAGCGCTTAAACCGTAAATCATGCACAATCCGGATCAAACCATTGCTGCTGTGCTCGCTGTATTCACTGATTTTCGGTTATCACTGCACATCTTTAAATTGAACAACAGTTCAATTTTTTTTGTCCATCTGACTGATGATTTTATTTACTTCCGTTTCTGCAGACCTTAATTTTTCCTGGCAATACGTGATGAGTTCTGAAGCCCGTTTCACTTTTTGCGCCAGCACATCAACCTGCACATTTTCCGATTCAATCTCTTCCGCAATTTCCTGCAATTCATTAAATGCAGCTTCATAGGTCAAAGTCTTTTCCATCGTATGCTTTTTTTTCTTTCGTGGTGGCTGTTATTTCCTGATGCCCGAATATAATAGCAAAATCATGTCCATTCACCAGTTCGTCAGGATCACTAATGATTTTATTATTGTTTTTTACAATGGCAAATCCTCTTTTTAATAATTTTTCCGGTGACAGAAGTTTCATCAGCGTCCGGTAATGTTCCAGATTCTTTTTTTGGCCTGTAGTATACCGGTTGGTACAACTTACAACAGTTGAAAATACAGTATCAAGTTGGTTGCGTTTGGCCGATAAAAGGATCCTGGGTTTACCTGTAAAAAAGGAGGCTGCAGTGATCAATGCCGATTTTTTAGTGTAAACCATCGCGCCCGACTGGTTAACTATCGCGGTATTTAAACGGGACAGCAATTGTAAATGCAGAGAAAATAACTGCTGTGATTTGATCACTACTTTATTTTGAAGGTCCAGAATCGTTTCTTCAAAGGCGCGGTTGTGGTGGGTAATGAATTCTGCAGCCTGTGTGGGAGTCCGGGTCTGCGTATGTGCCATCAGGTCAGTGATGGTTTCATTTTTCTGATGACCTATACCTGTAATTACAGGTATAGGATATTTGGCAATTACCCTTCCCATTACATATTCATCAAAGAGCTGAAAATCTGTTTGTGCTCCACCACCACGGATAATTACTACAGCATCATAAGCTTTACCGGTAGTAAAGATCTCTACCATTTTATTCACGAACACATTTGCATTGGCTTCCCCCTGAACGGCTGTAAAATAATCATCGATTATAAACTGATATCCGAATTCATTGGAGCCCAGAGCGGCATGGAAATCCTGCCAGCCCGCAGAAGTACTCGATGACACGACAGCGATCCGTTGCAGCACCTTATTAAGCTTCAGACCCTGATTTCGGGTACTGTATCTATCGCCGGATCGCTGAATACTGTCGGGATTATTTTCAACAAGTCTTTTCAAGGTAGCCTGACGTTGCTGCTCCAGCAAACCAATGGTAAAATTGGAGTCGACCTCATTGATATTCAGCTGTAACCCGAACATTGCGTGGTAGGTAACCGAAACATTTACGAGCACCTGTATATTATTAGTAAACCTCTGGCCGGTACTACGCTCGAACTGTTCAATACTGCTGGCGCCATAGCTCCATGCTTTGGTCTGCATCCGTGCAATTACGGATGTTGAGGAAGGATCTTTCTCCACCAGTTCAAGGTGATGGTAACTCTTCGCAGCTTTAAACGTGTGGTTGGTGACATCCGCGATGATCCACCAGGTTTTGTTTAGAAAAGCCTCATCAATGGTGTTCTGGATGATCCCTGTAAGTTGTGATAGCCGTATAGTGTGTGCCGCTGGCAGCTGCATCCGGTAAATTACGGATAAAGCGGGAAAACCCGGTTTTCCCTGGTATGCTAATTACCAGCCATTGCTTAAAAAATAAACGGTGACCCTACCTCTACCGCTTGATTTTGCGATTAATACTGATAACGCACAAAGGCTTCTACAGCAGCAAATTTAGTCAGACCCAGTTGTGCATACAGGTTAGCCGTACTGCTGTTCCTGTCTTCGGCGCGTTGCCAGAATTCGCGGTGATCAGATCCCTGAAACGATACCATATCCTTTTGCGACTGGTGTATAAATATGCCGTACCGCTTTTTCATTACCTGACCCGGGCTCATAGGGATGGCCATTTCTATTTCGTTGATATTCCATTCCTGCCATGCACCTTTGTACAGCCACAACCAGCAGTTACTTATCCATTCGTCACCCGCTTCTTTGATAAAGCGCAATGCTTCAAATACGATTTCCAGACACACTTTATGAGTGCCATGCGGATCAGCCAGATCTCCTGCGCAGAAGAGCTGTTGCGGTTTATATTTTCTTAAAAGCGCTACGGTAAGCTGGATATCTTCTACTCCCATTGGCTTTTTCGCAATGGTACCTGTTTCATAAAAAGGCAGATTCATGAAATGACTGTTCTCGTCCGGTATACCTATATACCTGCAGGTAGCTATAGCTTCACATCTTCTGATCAATCCTTTAATGGACCTGATCTCGGGGCTGTCCACCTCATTGGTCTTTTTCCTTTTGAGATATTCCCTCGCCTTGGATAAAATCTCTTCAGAGATGGTGCTGTCCATACCGAACATGGTTTCAAAACCTACCGCAAAATCCATAAAGCGGGTAACAAATTCATCGGTCACTGCAATATTCCCCGAAGTCTGGTAGGCTACATGCACATCATGTCCCTGGTCAAACAGGCGCTGAAAAGTTCCACCCATAGAAATAATATCATCATCGGGGTGAGGAGAAAATATCATGGATCTCTTTGGAAAAGGCAGCGAACGTTCAGGATGGTTTGGCAGCTCCACATTTGGCTTTCCTCCGGGCCAGCCTGTGATCGTATCCCGGAGCATGTAAAATACTTCCAGGTTCGTTTCGTCTGAATCACCTCTTTCCACCAGCAGGTCTCCGATCCCGTTATCCTTATAATCGGCGTTGGTTAAGCTTAAAACCGGTTTTCCTAATTTCAATGCAGTACTGACCACTGCTTTTTTGATCATTTTAGGCGTCCATTCGCATTCACCGGTAAGCCAGGGAGATTTAAATCTCGTCAGCTCCGTGGCCGCAGGTTCGTCCAGTACAAACAGGCAGTCGTTATGCATTTGCAAGAGCGAAGCAGGAATATGCTCGGTCACGTGTCCTTCCACCGCTTCCTGAACCACAGGAGCTTTGGACAGACCCCAGGCAAGCAGTATAATTCTTTTTGCTTTTGAAATCGTGCTGATACCCATGGTAATTGCCAGCCTGGGTACCTGAGAAATATTTGCAAATTCATAGGAGTTTGCTACCCGGGTGGAATTATCGAGGGCTGTTAACCTGGTCTTTGAATTTATATTGGAGCCCGGTTCATTAAAACCGATGTGGCCATTATTGCCAATTCCAAGGATCTGAAGATCTATTCCTCCTGCATCTTCAATCTGCTGATCGTAAACTGATGCGTAGGCTTTAATATGATCTTTTGTTACTTCCCCATCCGGCACATGGGTATTGGACGGATCAATATCCACCAGATCAAACAGATGCATCTTCATAAATCTGTTGTAGCTCTGAAAAGCGTCTTTATCGATTGGATAATATTCATCCAGGTTGAACGTGACTACGTTTTTAAAACTCAGCCCTTCATATTTATGCAGGCGCACCAGTTCTTCGTATAAGTATCGCGGGGTATTACCAGTAGCCATACCTAATACACAATGCTGATTGGCAGATTGTTTATCTCTGATCAGAGCGGCTATCAGATTGGCTACACACACAGATCCTTCCTTATAGTCAGCAAATATTTTTAAAGGAATTTTTTCAAACGAATCAACCATTGTCATAAAGCCGGCATTTTTTTATCTGATAAATAAGCTTTGCTGTAATTTACTTTCCACAGTTCATATCTTTTGATTTGTGAAGGCAGGCGGGTTTTAAAATCGTTCCAGTTGCGGGAAGCGGCCGGACTCCACAATAGTTCACTCAGGGCTGCAAGCCTGGGAAAAATCATATACTCCACTTTGGAAGCATTACTCATATATTCTGTCCACACATTTCCCTGGGCACCGAGTACATGCTGTTTTTGCTGCTCATTTAATTCGGAAGACTGAGGTTCATAACTGTATACTTTTTCGATGGGCAGGTAACCTCCGATAGAAACTGAATCTTCATTCCCCTTCCTGTTCTGTGAATGATCCAGGTATAAGTGCGTACCAGGGGTCATGATCACATCATGCTGTTGTCTGGCTGCCTCAATGCCTCCTTTTTCTCCTCTCCAGCTCATGACTATTGCATTCGGAGCCAGTCCTCCTTCCAGGATTTCATCCCAGCCTATAATTTTTTTTCCTTTGCTGTTAATGTACTTTTCTATCCGTTGAATAAAATAACTCTGCAGCTCATGCTCGTCCTTTAAATTATTATCAACCATTCTTTTCTGGCATTTCGGACAGATCTTCCAGCTGGTCTTAGGGCATTCGTCACCGCCGATATGAACATAGGCAGCAGGAAACAACGGCATGACCTCATCCAGCACATTTTCGAGGAAGGTGAAAACTGAATCATTGCCTGCACAGAATA
Organism: Chitinophagaceae bacterium; assembly: GCA_043753245.1. Lineage (GTDB taxonomy): Bacteria > Bacteroidota > Bacteroidia > Chitinophagales > Chitinophagaceae > Flavitalea. The sequence goes on along the minus strand of JAYUXA010000348.1, from coordinate 4,858 downwards.
CTTCTTTAAATATACCCCAGGTCTGCTGTACTTTGTATGGCCCTCCAGTACAACCAAGGTACGGATAGGAGGTGAGGGCAGCTAAAGCATGTCCTGGCATTTCGATTTCCGGTATAACGGTAATATATCTGGATGCAGCGTACGCTACCACCTCTTTTATTTCTTCCTGGGTATAAAATCCGCCATAGCGAATACTGTCATTTCCTTTTCCCGGGAACCGGTCGATGATCGTTCCGTCACGATACCCTCCAACAGCTGTTAGCCTTGGATATTTTTTAATTTCTATTCTCCATCCCTGATCGTCTGTAAGGTGCCAGTGGAAATAATTCATTTTATGCAACGCAATAAAATCAATATATTTTTTTACATAAGTGACATCAAAAAAATGCCTGCTTACGTCAAGATGAAGCCCTCTGTACTGAAATCTAGGGCGGTCATCAACAGAAACAAGTGGAAGCATCAACGAGGTGGATAGCGTATCCGGAAGTAGTTGTATAAGGGTTTGGATACCCCGGAAAGTGCCGGCATAACTATCACCTGAAAGCGTAAATCCTGATACGGTACCCGATAAGGAATAATGCTCCTCATTTTCAGGTGCCCTGACAAACTTTTTAGTGGATACTATAATAAAATTCTTTTTTGCAGATGTTGCAGCAGTAAGGGTAATGCCATAAATATCCTTTAAATAGCTCATTAGGAAATCTGCTGAAGGCCGGTCTCCGGAATCTTTCACTACCACGACCGTATTTTTATCCAGTTTGAAACTGCCTTTACTGATTTGAAGGCTGGCAGGCAGCGGGATAATATTTACAACCGGGGTAATCTGTTTCTGTGCAAAGGCATTGATAAAACATACAAAACTAAGGAGTACGGCAGCTAATTTTTTCATACCTTTTTAATTATACTATATGAGCAGGTAAATGTACTGAATTATGTGTTATAGGATCTGTCCGTCTTGAATAACAATAATCGTATCGCAGATACGGAGTGTGGAATCCTTATGGGCAATAATGATAATCGTATTTCCCTTATCCCTGTACCATCGCATCGTTTCGAGTACCTGATTTTCGGATACTGCATCCAGTGATGCGGTAGCTTCATCCAGTATGAGTACAGGAGGCTCCCGGTAAAGTGCCCTGGCAATAGAAATTTTTTGCTTTTGCCCACCTGAAAGATTGCCTGCCTGTTCTTCAAGAACAGTAAAAAAACCCAGAGGCATTTTTTCTGCAAATTCAGTTATACCGAGTCTTCTGGAAAGTTCGAGGATCCTGTCCATATCCGGATGCTCAGATCCGATCGCAATGTTTTCTGCAAGGGTTACGGAAAAAAGATGTGTATGCTGCGGCACCGCAGTAATTATTTTTCTCAATGAATAATTATCGATGTTTATAATGTCTTCATTATTTATCAGGATCTTTCCTGATGAGGGCAGATATAATTTTTGAAGCAGTGCCGCTATAGTAGATTTACCCATTCCACTTTCGCCTGCAATGCCCGTAATCGTTCCCTTTCGGATACTGAAATTAAGTCCCTTAAATAGTAGTTCCCCATGACCGTACCCGTAATCAACATCCATAAAACGAATACATTCCATTTCTTTTAATACCATATTGCCGGATGTTTCCATTTCAAGATCCATGATCTCAAACAGACGGTCTGCTGCTACCAGGGTTTCCCGGACTGGTGTTATGGAGCCCAGTAAATACATTAATGCTGCCGTGAAAAAACCAATAAGCGAATAAAAAGAGATGAGTTCACCGGGAGACAATTGCTTTTGCAAAACATAATAACTTCCTGTCCATAATATAATTACTGTGAAAGCCCTTGTTAAAAAATCTGCCGAGCCGGAGATACAGATTTGGTAAAGGGTAGACCGGTACACGTTATTGAGCAGTGTAGAAAACAAAGTATCTGTTCTATTTACCGTATATTTTTCCAGGATCAGCTTTTTTATAGTTGTGGCAGAAGAAAGTGCTTCCACCATCTGAGCATTCATCGCTGCAGCATTTTCCATGATTTTGCGCTGCCATTTTACATTGATCAGGTCATTTAGATAAAATAATAATCCGTAAAAAGGAATAGAAGAGATCATTACCAGCGCGAGCTGAAGATTGTAAACAATCATAAGCGTCAATGAAAATACAACCATCAGCGTATTTAGCAGCATATTAACAGCTACTTCATTAATGAATGCGCTAATACGTGCGGCATCATTTACCCGGCTGATGATTTCCCCTACGCGCATGGTATCAAAAAATCGCTGGGGCAGAAACAGAAGATGTCTGTAATATCCCAGTATCAGTTTTTTGTCTATATGCCTGCTGGTGTTAAGGGTGAGTATCCCCCTGAAAAGTCCAGCGGATAAATGAAAAACCAACAACAGCAGGATGATCACTGATGCCGAATCGAGCAGGGAATTATCTTTTCCTGCCCACATCACGTCCACTGTTTTTTTAATATACACTGAAAGTGCTAAACCGGATATGCCCGTTATTACAGACGTACCTAAAGCCAACAGGAGTGCTCCCCGGTGTGGGGCAGCAAGTTCTACGAATTTTTCCCAGTTGGAAGAAGCTGATTTTTCACAAAACGCATTTCCAGGAATCAGGAGTACGACTATTCCTGACCAGATTTTTTTAAACGATTCAGTTGTCATTTTTTTAAATATGCCTTCGGCTGGATCCATTAAAACTACCTGGTTGCCTTTAAATTTCACGACCACCAGATAGTGACTGTACCGTTCTTCCAGTACTACATGTGCAATAGCCGGTAATGGAATTTCAGGAAGATTTTCAAATGGGGCCCTGATCGCTTTTGCCAACAGTCCCAGCCGGGTTGCTGCTTCGAGGATACCAAAAACAGAAGTACCTGAACGATCCGTTCCAGCCATTGTCCGGATAGTCGCTACCCGGAGTTTTAAATTATAGTATGCACACACAGATGCAATACAGGCCGCGCCACAATCGGTGGCATCACGTTGCCTGACCAGCAATGCCTTTTTCAATAGTAGTAGGTATTTATTTATTTTACGGCAGGTGACTGTGCCTTGTACAGACTGCTTTCTTTGCTTCCCATTCTATAGAAACAGATACCGAGAAAGATGATCAGGAGCACCACGATCGCAATAAAAAAAAGTTTCTTCATGACCTGTTTTTGATAACCTGAAGGACAGGTATCCGCCGGCGGGCAGGTACCTATCCTATCAGGTTTGATACAAACGAACAAAACACCAATTTTACCTGGGTTACAGGTTGGCGCATTGCACCATCACCCCCATAAGCCGGGCTAGTCCCCATAACGTTCCACCAAGGACAAGCGTTCTTCCGCTACCTCCAACCCCATTGGTCAGGGTTCCCCGCACACATTTCAGCCAATCAAGGATCTCCCCTCCACCAGTAACCGCTCTTGCTTCTTCTGTAGAAATCTGAAACCGGGCTTCTAAAAATTCAATTTTTGTTTTCATTACTACTGATTTGAAATGAATAAATCGTTTACAACTGTGCTCTGTACCGTCTGACCTCTGTTCTCCCCATATGGAAAAAGAATTTTCCGGCACCTATACATGCAGTTCCGACAAAACTTGCTACCGCCGCAATGATCAAATCTACAGGACCGCCGGCTTTTACAGCCTTAAGTTCCGTTTCCGACAAAGGCGCCATTCCCCAACAATCAAGATTTACTTGTTTTTTCATAAAATAATAAATAGATGATGTACCCTTCTTATGGCATGATCGGTGCCAGGGCATACGGTACAATACTCCCATGATCATTTGATCCGTAAAAATAAAAAGGCGCCGGAGTGGCGCCATAGTGTATTCAACCGGTTGTTATCGTTTTTTTCCCTATCAACTTTCCAGACTTTCCCGGATTATACTGATCTTGATTTTTGCATCGGCCATTTTTTTCCGCTCCAGTTCTACTACCTCCGGACGTGCACCCTGCATAAAGCGCTCATTGCTCAGTTTTTTATCTACCGATAATAAAAATCCTTCCAAATGTTTTAATTCTCTCAATAACCCTTCCTGCTGCTCCGAATTGTCGATAGGTTCAGCCGTTTCCAGGAAAAATTTATCTTTCCCTATTATTACAGAAGTATTATGCCCAAGCGGCTCTGTATTAAACGCAATGGCATTGGCATTGATCTGTTTGGAAAGGATATGGTATACGGATAAATATAAATCCGGGGTTTTAGTGGTAATGTACAGTTTTACCGCATCCTTATTTTTGAGTTTACTCCGAATCCGGGTGTCGCGCAATCCGGTGATCACTTCTTTCAGTATACTTCCAGCTTCCAGAATCCGGGGATCCGGAATACTGATGGCGCTATATTGTTTAACTGTGAGGTCGTCGTTTCTTTCCTCCAGCAAATGATAAATTTCTTCGGTGATAAAGGGTGTAAAAGGATGCAATACCTGCATCAGGTCACCAAAGAATTTAACGGTATGACGGTATATGGAAGGATCAATTGCCCTACCGAAGGTTGGTTTTACCCATTCCAGATACCAGCTGCAGAAATCATCCCATATTAACGAATAAACTGTTTTTAACGCTTCACTCAGTTTAAATGAGGTCAGTAGTCTTTCGATCTCCAGACGTCCTTCCGCAAGACGATTTGAAAACCACTTTACTGCAAAGTCATCCTGTGCACTTTGCGTGGATACATCACCGTTATTTTCCAATTCTGCTGATCCGGAAAATCCGGACACATCGGTCACATTCCATTCCGGCTGTCCGCTTTTCTCAGAAGATTCGTGCCCGGGCTCCATTAATTTAGCTTCCCACATTTTGAGCAGCTTTAATGCATTCCATAATTTATTATTGAAGTTTCTTCCCTGCTCAGGAGAGGAATCATCAAACA
>JAYUXA010000347.1:0-5316 GCA_043753245.1 Chitinophagaceae bacterium | reverse complement strand
CATTATGCACTTTTAGAAGTGCAGTTTACTCATTTTTTTGCACATTAAGAAGTGCAAAAGGAACATCTAAGACAACTCTTCCTTAATGATTCCCTTTTTTTCCTGAGTATATTGGTTGTGAAAGAAGTACCATCCGTGATAGTATTTCTACATAGGCCGCCTGATCGATAAGGGTTTTAATAGTATCAGTGCCAACAAGATTTCTTCCATCCCGTTGCGTTTTCCATATTTTATCCGCATAGCTTTTAAATGCTGATATGTATTTTTTTTCTCCGTCAACTTTAAACAAAGACGCATAGCCTCTCAGCAGCACGGCATTGAACCAATAATTATCCGGAAATAATCCATTTTTATAGAATACCTGTAAGCTAACAGCAGCTTGCCGCTGAGCCATCAATAGATATTTCTTATTCCCGGTTATTTCATAAAGCAGCACATTGCTCTGAAGCATAGTTCCGGTATTATAGGTAAACTTTCTGGTATCAATTGTACCGGAGGGCAAGCCAATATTATCATAATATACTCCATCAGGAGCCTGCAGGTTTTTATTTACCCAATCATACAGCAGCATGGCAGTATCTAAGTATTTTTTTTTATTTGTCGCTTTAAATAATTGCAGGGCAAGTACAATACCAGGACCATTGGAGCAGGTATTCTTGGTTGTACTATCAAATTCTTTCCAATACAGCCCGCCCCCGGCAAGGGTATCGTATCCGGTTAACATGAAGCCATATATTTCTTCGGAGAGATGTAAGTACGTTGAATCTTTTGCGCGGTTGTACGCATCCATATAAGCTATACCAATCCATTGATTATCGTCATAAAAACGACTATCTCCACCAAATTCTTTAATATAACTTTCGTAACCGGGATGCGGTGGTTTTGTATTGTTGTAATATTTATCAATTACTTCCATAACCGGCGGCATAAACTTTTTTTCAGGATACAATGCCTCCATTTCATTTGCTGCCTGCACCAAAGCACATAATGGCCACAGGTAGGCAAACGGTTTATCATTTGTTTTCAATGCTGTTTTTTCCTTAAAAAGATCCTTACTGCTGTCGTAAAAATGAAGATAAATGTTATCGTATACTATCGATAGCTGCTTTTTATAATCAGCTGGCTGCTGAGCATTGGTTTGCAGGTAGTAACTACATATAAAAAAAATACCTGCGCATTTTATCATCTGTCCCATCATTCACTGATTTTATTCAACAAGTTTAAGTTCTTTCAGTTCAGCCATCGATTCAAAAAGCATACAACCACTCAACTGGGTAGTGAGGTCGGTGGTACTGCCGGGTGCAGTGTTCCAGGCGCTGCCAAATAAGATCTGTGATGTATTCGTACCTGTACTCCACAGTTTCTGTGCATTGGTTTGTAAAAAACTGATATACTGCATTTTTTTGGAGCTCTCCAGGCCGCCATCGGCAATCAACCTGGTCAAATAGCGGACAAATATTCCCTTAAAAAGTCCTCCGTCTCCGCCACCTTCGTCTTTTAGGATACCATTGCTGATGTCCGTTAGTTGCCCGCTCAACAAGGTAAAATCGGCAGCTTTAACGGCATACTGCAAATATGATGCTGTGCCGGTAATAGAATATAATTCCAATGCGGCCCCGATGAAGGTGCCCTGGTTGTAGGTAAATTTCCAGGTAGTGTTTTTATTTCCATTAGCTTCTATGTTGTCGTATACCCAGCCACTTCCCGGTTCGTATAAAATATCTTTTTGCCATTGAAATATTTTTATGGCCCATACCAGATCATCCGGATTATTAAATGTTTTATAAAGCCTTGCGGCAAGAATTGCTGCCGGTAAATTGGAAGGCGCATTTTTTGATGGATTGTCTTTTCTCCACCATATCCCACCACCTAAATCAGCACTCCAGCCATTTTTTATATCTGTCCACAGTAATTGAGCAATATCTTTGTACCGGTTGTCGCCGGTTGCTTTGTAAGCCCTTAAACAGGCCAGTGCCATCCACTCCATGTCATCATAATAGAAGTTGATGTACGAATCCGCATTCCTGGTTTTAACACCGGCAATCACTTCTTCCATTCTTTTTTTGGTTGCTGCTTTCGGATTGCGCAGATACAGGTCCACTAAAACATCCAGTGCGTGGGCAGAGGGCCAGTAATTTACCCATGCACTACTGTTATTGGTAGAAGTAAAATAGTTGCCACTGCTGTTCCAGAAATAAGATAACGACATCTGCGCCGAATCTGCTATCCGAATCCAGTTGTAACTATAAGGACTGTCAATAGCGTTACTAGGTGGTGCCGGATTGTCCCCTTTAGATTTCAGGCAGGAGGTGAATGACCATGCAGAAGAACTAATTATCGTCAGCAGTACTATAATGTTCCTGTTTATTTTCATGAATATTTTACGAGGGTTAAAATTTGGGTTATTGCTGTCAAATAAACAATTCCCTGCTGCACTTTTATTGTTTTTGATAATTCTGCGTGTAAAATTCATCACTGCCCCGAAGGCTTACCCAAAAATCGCAGGGAGAACCGATCGGCACTGCTGTCATTACCATTTTCCAGCCCCAGTCAAACTGGCTGCCCTCATTTTTCTCCAGGTTTACTTTTCTGTACTCTGCCGTACTGGGATATACATCCTGGCCAGCCGGGTCGCCAAAAAAGGAGTTAAGCCACAAATCCTGGTTGCCGGTACCATCGTTCAGCACCATCTTGTATTTATATCGTTGCTCACCACCGGGGCTCCAACCCACGGGAGTCCAGTCGGCTACAAAACCATTGTAGCGCCATTCGCCGTTGGACGTGTAGGGAAGGGTAAATTTGAACACCCCATCCCAGCAATACCAATACTGCAAGGATACAACGGTAGCCATGGTTGCATTGATATCATTAAAGTTCAGGACGATACGCACCACTTTAGCAGTATCCGTAAAAGTAACGGAACCATTTGTGCCTATCGTTTGTATGCCTGCATCATCATAGGTATAATATTTGTTGGCTGTTGTTGCAGGAGCATCAATGAATTGATAGGTACCCGCTTTTAGCTTTGTAAATAATTCAAATACTCCGGAGCTCACCTGCGACATCTTTAACGCATTAGCCGGCGCATCACCCGTTTCTGTTGCAGTGCCTGTTAAATACATAGCAACAGGTAATGTGGCAAATCCTCCGGGTCTTTCCAAATCTATAATTCTTGATTCAGCTCCTTTTTTGACGTTTGTTCCTTTAGAGGATAACACAGTCCACCTGAACTTTTTGCGTTGAAAAAAATCCGCTCCACCAAGAGCTGCAATTTTACTCAGATCTCCATCTGTGAGCGTAAGTTTATTACTTACGCCCCTGTTGTCCGAAACTACCGTATAGAAAGGCTGTGAGAAGTCGCCGGCTTCCTGGTCAAATGCTACTTCGTACAAAACCAGTGAACCATCTTCTGCCCTGGCCTGGTCCCATTCAAATGTTTCATTAAGATTGGCCGCAGGGTTTAATTTAATGTACTTACCATCGGCAGGGGTAAATAAACCCTGAACGGCAGATACATTAAGGTTAATAGCACGATCATTTTTTTTACACCCTGCAAAAAATAACAGCGTACAAACAGATAAGCAGAGGTACTGGTAAGTTTTACTTTTCATAATAAACATTTTAGAAAGCTCTTCCAAATCCCGCCCAAGGAGAAGCTTAATAACTTCAGGTTGGCGTTTATTGATTTATTTTTAAATAGTTGATCGATCAGTAGTTTGGATTTTGTGTAAGGTTCGTATTCAATGCCCGTTCTGATGGAGGTACCGGCCACAGGTAATGTTTAGCTGCATCAAACTGACGGAGTTGCACCCTCAGGTAACCGTTGTCAACGGCAATATCTCCATACTTTGCACCATGCAGCCAGCCATTTAAAACGGTTTCCGCAATCTTCCATCTGCGTATATCATCTATCCTTAAACCCTCCATGGCAAACTCGGACCTTCTTTCGTTCCGGATAACGTTTTCCATGTTGGCAGTACCTGGAAAGTCCAATGCACCGGCATCTGAAAAGCCTGCTCTTGTCCTTAATACTTTAATGGTTTTATCCCATACCTCCGCAGTCATCTGACCAAGAGATTGTTTGGCTTCTGCGTAGTCGAGCAGCACTTCAGCATAACGTATCAGGTGGATGTTGGTGCCGTTATTAAGTCCCGCAATGTTGTTGGGATCCCAGTATTTTCTCCAGTAGTAACCCGTTGATGTTCCCTGGCCGGCAGTGCTGTATTCGTTTGAACTGGATGCCCCGGCTGGTGTTGAACCAGGTTTAATATAAATAACCTGTGTGGTATTATCCGGATTTACCCAATTGAATTTATCATAGACAATCGTTGCGGTAAGCCGGGGATCTCTGTTGGCAGCGACATCATTTTCATCATATCCGGATCCTATATCTGTAATGGCCTTACCATTTTTCATAATATAAGCATCTACCAACTCCTGCGAGGGGGAAAGGTTATTTGTTCTGGCGCCTGCAGAAATAGGTGCAAAGTCGATATAGTCGCCCCAGGTCCTTAACGTAGGTACATACTGCCTTGAAAAAATGCTTTCGGAATTTGTTTTATTAATTACCGGATCACTGAACAGATCTGAATAATTATTTACCAGGGCATAGTTTCCATTTACAGAATTGTTATTGATCAATTCTTCACAAACCGATGCTACCTCTGCCATGCGGTTACCTTCGTACAGAAGCACCCGGGCCTTTAATGCCAGTGCAGCGCCTTTTGTGATCCGGCCATTATCTGCTGATGCATATTGGTCTTTAGAAGGCAATGCACTTGCCGCAGCATCCAGCTCCCCTAATATAAATGCAAGTACATCTGGTTTAGGTGAACGGGTTACAATTTTGGCCTCATCAGGTGAAATATCTTTACTAAGGAGAGGCACATCACCCCACCATTTCATTAAATTAAAATGATGCCATGCCCTTACAAACCGTACTTCCGCTTTCATCCTGTTTTTAGCATCTATAGCCAGCGTGGTATTCTTGTCTACATTTTCTAAAAAAATATTACATGCTTTTATACCGGTATAATAAAAAGCCCAGTCATTTTGAAAGCGGGGAAGTGACGCTGTAAAATTTCCACTTGCGATAGCATCTGCACCAGTGTTGACACCCAGCTTCGTAAACGCATTGTCGCTCATAGCCTCATTGTAAAAAACATTGCTACTGCTGTAAATACCGTTGTAAATATTGTTGATCGCATTATTTACATTGTCACTGCTTTGCCAAAAGGTTAATTCTGAAAAGCGGTCAGTCGGAGCCAGATCCAGTTTTTTACAACTACAGGTAAGTAGTATTATGGCTGCGACAAT
>JAYUXA010000346.1:0-11080 GCA_043753245.1 Chitinophagaceae bacterium | reverse complement strand
CTGCCATTGGCAATAAGACAAGATTAGGAAAAATTGGTAAAAGTCTCGAATCAATAAAAGAGGAGAAGACACCTTTGGAATTACAGATCAACAATTTCGTAAAATGGATGGTAATCGCAGGAGCCATCTTTTTTGTAATTGTTTGGGGCATCAACTACTTTCGTTCTTATGATGTATTGGATAGTTTACTAAAAGCACTCACACTCGCCATGAGTATTTTGCCAGAAGAAATTCCTGTTGCCTTCACCACATTTATGGCATTGGGTGCCTGGCGTTTAATGAAGCTGGGTGTAATTGTTAAGCAAATGAAAACGGTTGAAACTTTGGGCAGTGCAACCGTTATCTGCACCGATAAAACCGGAACAATTACAGAAAATAAGATGAGTCTGGCAAAACTTTTTGTCTTATCCTCTTTAAAAATTTCCGATGCAGCCCATATGGAAGACGATGATGCAAGGAAGCTTATTGAATTGGCAATGTGGGCAAGTGAACCAATTCCTTTCGATCCAATGGAAGTAGCGCTGCATGCTGCCTATATCAATACAAGTTTAGTTGATGAAAGACCTCATTATAAAATGATCAAAGAATACCCATTAGAAGGTAAACCGCCTATGATGACCCACTTGTTTGGTAAAGATCCAGGCAGGCGAATCATAGCTGCAAAAGGAGCACCGGAGGCTTTAATAAATGTATCTGACCTTACAGAGCTTGAAAAAAAACAAATAGAAACGGCCATCAAAACTTTAACAACTGAGGGCTACCGGGTACTAGGTGTGGGAGAAGGAAGTTTTATCGGAACTAATTATCCCACTACACAACAGGAATTTAAATTTAATTTCAGAGGAATTGTTGCTTTTTATGATCCGCCAAAGAAAAACATTCAAGCAGTCCTTGAAGCATTCTATGCGGCTGGCATTACAGTAAAAATTATTACAGGCGACAATTCAGCTACCACTACCGCTATTGCTAAACAGATTGGATTCAGGGGTTACGAAAAAAGCATAACCGGGGATGAAATTATGAAATTGAATAATGATGAATTAAAAATCAAAGTCGCAGACACGTTTGTATTTACCCGCATGTTTCCCGATGCGAAATTGAAAATCATTAACACGTTAAAAGAAAAAAATGAAATTGTTGCCATGACGGGCGACGGCGTGAATGACGGTCCTGCCCTAAAAGCGGCTCACATAGGCATTGCTATGGGAAAAAAAGGAACAGAGATTGCAAAACAGGCAGCCTCATTGATCCTGATAGAGGATGATCTGTCAAAAATGATCGATGCTGTGGCCTTGGGCAGAAAGATTTATGCCAACCTGAAAAAAGCAATTCAATACATTATATCCATTCATATCCCTATCGTGCTGACTGTATTTATCCCATTGGCCTTGGGATGGATATATCCAAACATTTTCACACCAGTGCATATTATTTTTCTAGAATTGATTATGGGCCCTACCTGTTCTATTATTTACGAAAATGAACCGATGGAGAAAAACACTATGACGCGCAATCCAAGGTTGTATACCGAAACTTTCTTTAACTGGAAAGAACTTTCAACAAGCATTCTGCAGGGACTAATGATTACTGCCGGAACCTTACTGGCTTACCGATATGCAGTACACGAGGGATTTTCTGAAGCCGTAACCCGAACAATGGTTTTCATAGTTCTTATTTCCGCTAATATATTCTTAACCCTTGTTAACCGATCTTTTTATTATTCAATATTGACCACGATAAAATATAAAAATAACCTGGTACCTCTTATCATCGGCATTACACTTGCAATTGTTGCAATATTGCTTTATGTATCCCCATTAACAAAATTTTTCAAATTTTCCAGACTGAATGCATTCCAACTTTTAGTAAGTAATTCAATTGGATGTATAAGTGTTATTTGGTATGAACTGGTGAAATTTAAAAAGACATACACGAAACGAACAGGATGATCTCCGGCAAGTGTGTCTGGCTATCCGATTGTAAAGAAGAAACACAAAATTTAAGAATAACCGATTACTTTTTGTAACCTTTCCACTTTTTACCGACTCTATCAAAATAAAAAAAATAAAAATGCATCCACTCCATTTAAAACAATCACTCCAGCCACCTGTCAACCCGTTATAACTTACGTTGGGTATAGTATCGATCGCTGGAGGGATTGGCAAATTATCTTATTTGTTAGTGCATTGTGAAAACTACAATTGTTGGTCTGACTAGAATAACTAGATTTACAGGATGAATGGTTTTATGCAATGCACTGATACAACAATCATACAAAAAATACTGGGAGGGAAATTTGAGTTATTTGAAATCCTTATCCGCAGAAATAATTCATTTCTTTACAAAACGGGCAGGTCTTACAGCTACAATCATGAGGATACAAACATTAACAAATTAATATAACATAGAAAAAATCGGCATAAATGAGTAGATGATAATAAAAACGCTGTTGAACACCTTAACTGTTTTATCAAATAGAGCTCATTTATTTTTCTTCAGTACGAAGAAAACCGCAATTCTTTTAACTTTAAAAAAATGAAAAATGGAAGAAAAATCAAATGATGCTACCCCCCAGCGTCCGGAAGGGGACCGTGTTGTAGATGCGCCGCTAGTTAAAATCAACCTTCGTTCATTCACCGAACAGATTAGAAATGAGAAGACATGGAAGGACAGCGACCGCAACGCCATAACTGTTTTTAAAACCGACGGTATGCGCATTGTGCTTATTGCATTGCATAAAGACGCTGAAATGACTAAACACACAGCAGATGGAATGATTAGCCTGCAAGTGCTGGAAGGCCACCTATTATTTACAACCAAAGAACAATCCGTTGAATTAGAAAAAGGACAAATGCTCGCATTGCATGAAAACGTTCCACACAGCGTACTTGCAAAGGAAGAAACAATTTTCTTGTTAACACTTACTACAACATTGGCGGGAAAAGCGCCAGGGAAATAAATTATGGGACAATATATTGTAAAAATTAAATCTATTGATAAAATTACTCACGATGTGTTACAAATTGTAACAGAAAAACCTCCCGCGTATACATTCATTCCCGGGCAGGCTACAGATGTTTCGATAAACAAGGCTGATTGGATAGAGGAAAAAAGACCTTTTACATTTACCTGCCTTCCCAGCAATGATTATATTGAATTTACTATTAAAACATACCCTTCGCATCAAGGCGTTACTAACCAGCTACTACAACTCAATAAGGACGACGAATTGATTTTACATGATGTCTTTGGTTATATTTCTTATAAAGACGAAGGTGTGTTTATTGCCGGAGGTGCAGGGGTTACTCCTTTTATTGCCATCCTGAGATATCTTCAATTCAATAATGAAACAGGGAATAACAAACTCATCTATGCTAATAAAACTAAAGCTGATATCATCCTGGAAGAAGAATTTAAAAATCTATTAGGTGAACGTTTTATTAATATATTATCAGATGAAAAAGTTGACGGTTATGCAAGTGGATACATCACAGAAGATTTTCTCAGAGCCAATATTGGCGACCTCAGCAAAAAAATTTATGTATGCGGACCACCACCAATGATGGATGCAGTAGAAAAGATGTTAGCTAAGCTGCACATAAATGAAAACCTGATAATTAAAGAATCATTTTAATAAAGAATAAGTTCACCTGATAAGCGAACTTATTCTTCCTTTCATCACCTCATAAGTGCACTTATTCTACTGTAATTTTACCTTTCATCACCTTATGAATTGCACAATAATAATCGGAACTTTTATTAACCACCATCTTCCAAGATGATTCTTTAAGGATATTTAAGGAGGTCCATGCTTTAACATGCTCCTCAGTTACACAATGAGCGGTGATGTCCTTATTTGTCCATACGATTGTATCTCCTGCATGAACATTAAGGTGATCTGGATGAAATTTCATTCTGCTGATCTCGACAAAATGCACTTTGGAGTGCGGTTCTCCGGAAATAATTTTTACTGAAGTAGTATCAGCTTGTTTATTAAGGGGGTAATCCCCAGCACTTAAACAACTATAGTAAGATAAGACGAGGAATATAGAAACAAACAGTATCCCTCGCCGGATTAGTAAGCTGGTCATTTAGTGACGAACATTTTTTGTACCATTTCTGCATGTGCCAGGTGGGCTTTTAAAGGAGGAACAACATCCTGTAATAATTTTTTCAATTCCGCATTCTGACTTTGAGGAATCAGCAGGTTTTCCACAGTGCCAATAACGGCTTTATGGTAGGCAACTTCATTATTAGCATAAGCCTTATCAAAGTCTTTTGCTGACCGTAACATCTTTATTGTTCTTTCAGCATCGGCTATCAATTTCCTGCTTACATCATTATCCTTTGGAGTTACCTGTAATTTTGTAACCAAAGCAACAGCCTGATTGATGATTGAAGTATGGTCATCGTTCATAGTTTTCGCGAACTGAAGTATTTCGGTATTCTTTGATCTTTCTTTTGCAATCTTTGCATAATTGATGTCTATCTGGTTTGCAGTAACTGCTACAGAAGCAATCTCAGGATCTGTCAGGGTAGGATTATTTTGTGCAAAAACTGGTGATGCAAAAATACCCGTGCATACAATTGCAGTGATTATCACTTTCATAAATTGTTTCATACTATTTATTTTAATTTGGTATATGCTATTAGAGCAGGTGATATCGCAAAAGGTTACAAAATAATTACCGTATAGGACATTATAATAGTCTCCGCTCATCCAGATTACCAAATAAGGCCTATTTGTTAAATGATACTCAGCTGATACTAAAACTATTTTCTAAACGTTGTTATCGGTTATATATGAAGCGGAGGAAACCAACATTTCGTATTTTCTATCCTTTTCAGCGGGCAGGCTGGATAGCACGTTTCGTAATCTCCATTGTGGTGGGCATAGTCCTGTTTTCCTGCAACAAGAAATCACCTGCTCCTTCCAACCCGGTGCCCAGGGGAACCCGTAATCTTGGGGTCCATGTTGTTCAGGCTGAAAATCAGGACTTCCTGCAGGCACTGACAGTTGCCAGGACCAGCGGCATGAATCTTCTTCCACTCATATTTCAATGGAGTGAGATCGATGGAAATCGAGGTTATGATCCCGATCATCTGATCCCGGCTATCGACCTGGTTTTACCTGATCAACAGTTGGCATTATCCCTTACTATTTCACCCATTGCAGCCGACCGGAGGGATCTTCCTCCCGGGCTGGCAGGACTGCCTTTTGACGATCCGCTGGTTATTAACACGTATATCAGGCTTATCGACAGCCTGGCAAAAGGAATTACCCAAACCCGTATCCGCTATTTTCTACTCGGAAATGAAGTGGATCTTTATTTTTCCAATCATATAGATGAATGGGCACATTACATCCGTTTCTGTGAAGCTATCGCTCCGGTTGCGAGGGCAGCTTTCGGGGCTGATTGTAAAATTGGCGCTGAATGCACGGTTGGTTCTACCGCCACTGCACAGCTTCCCTATATCCAGGCGCTGAATGCAAACCTCGACGTGGCGGTGTTTACGTATTATCCGATCAACGATCAGTTTATTATGCAACCGGTGAGAGTGGTCTCTGCAGATCTCGAAAATCTGCTTCAACGTCTGCCGGGCAAACGGATCATGTTGGAGGAAACAGGATACGCCACGGGCACTATCTGCCAGGGTTCGAATCAGTTGCAGGCTGATTTTGTAAAAGAAATTTTTTCATTCTGGGACCGGCACCCTGAACAGCTGGAGTGCATCTGTTTTCTTTGGCTTACCGATCTTTCGCTGGACCTGGCCCGTCAGACTGCAGCTGACTATGGCGTGAACGGCAGCCCCATCGAAGCTGCCTTTGTGGATTGCATCCGAACGCTTGGCATGCACACCCGGGAAGGAGTTGCTAAACCTGGATTTATCGTTCTAAAGGAACAGGCTGGGCAAAGAGGGTGGAAATAAGCATTAGACATATATGACCAAAAACCCCCATCCGCCCAATAGGATATTTGTGCTGTATAAGAAACTACCTTCGCGCTAATGGAGCTTTTTACCGTATTATCTGCTATAACAGTTACCTGTAACAAACGATTGACCCCCTTTCTCGAAAAAGAGATTCGCGAGCTTGGATTCGAACCGGAGGATGTGTTCGTCACCGGCGTCAGGATACTGGGAACTATGGAAGATTGCATTAAATTAAACCTTAATCTCCGGTGTGCCAGCCAGGTATTATTCAGTTTGAAAAAATTCAACGCCCCGGATGCCGATGTGGTATTTAATGAGTTGCTGGATTATCCCTGGGAAGATATCCTGCCATCAAATACCTATTTGTCCGTCACCAGTAATGTAAGTAATGATACAATCAATAACAGCATGTACGCCAATCTACGGGTGAAGGACGCCGTTGTTGACCGGCTGCGGTCCGTCAGAGGCGAACGACCTCCTACCGGCTCGGAACTAAGCGGAGCGGTGATCCATCTTTTCTGGAAACAGAACGATGCAGAAGTATTTGTGGACACTTCAGGTGAATCGCTCGCGAGGCATGGATACCGGAAGTTTCCGGGAAGAGCGCCGATGCTGGAAGCTCTGGCTGCTGCTGTAGTAATGGCTACTGGTTGGGATAAAACCGGTGTATTTCTGAATCCTATGTGCGGATCGGGAACATTGGCCATCGAAGCTGCTATGATCGCTACGAACCGCAGACCGGGATTGTTCAGAAATAACTTCTCTTTTATGCATTTGCTGGGATATGATGAACAGGTATACCTGCGGGAAGACCGGCACCTCGAAGACCAGATAACAGATCTTCCCTCTCTTAAAATAATAGCTACCGATTACAGTGATCAGGCTATTGCAAATGCCCGAAAAAATGCCATTGCGGCTGGTGTCGCCGACCTTATTGAGTTCAGTGTTTGTGATTTTTCGGACACGCCTATTCTGGACGGTCAGAAAGGAGTAATGGTAATTAATCCGGAATACGGTGAACGGCTGGGCAATGTTGCCGGGCTGGAAGCTACGTATGCCGGTATCGGAGACTATATGAAAAAGAAACTCGGCGGCTACTATGGATATGTATTTACCGGCAACCTTGAACTGGCAAAAAAGATAGGCCTCAAAGCAAAACGAAGAATTGAATTCTACACCAGCACTATCGACTGCAGGTTGTTCGAATATGAATTGTATGAAGGATCTCGGGCTGTTGCCCGGTCGCAGGACCGACCTCAGGAATAATTTATTTAGCACTTCGCAAAAAAATATGCTAAATCATTCATTTTCAGATTGCATCGAAAAAAGTGAACCGATGATCATCCCACAGCAAAACATCTCTATTTAATATGCAGCAGTTATTGCTTAATTATTCATTTTATTTTTCTTAAAGCAGATCATTTTTTAAAATACTCTTCATCACACACTATTTGGGCTGCTGCGCAATCCGTGTAAGCCCAATGAAAACGAAACAACAAGGGAAAATTAATTTTCAGAAACGTAGAATTCATTTAACCTCGTAATTCTTTTTTTCCGTTCCTATACCCGTAAGTTTCAGTGACTTCCATCCAGCGGGTAATTTGCTCTTGATCTGCATTATCCCTTTCGATGTTATTTCAAGGCCTCCAAATCCATTTAATAATGCCTGTAGTAATCCTCCTGCCCCTGTTGCGAAATAAGGATTGGATCCTCCGGCAGTTTCAGCAATTACCCCAAACGGAGGCTGTTGATTAGGCCTGTACCCATTGGCAAATGCTTTAAAGGCTATATCGCCCTCACCGAGCCGGGAATATAAAATAGCGAAAATGGCGTGCGTCATAGCAGGACCTTCCCCTACCCGGGGTTGGTAATAATCAAGATCTTTCCTGATGTCGGCTACAGCATATACTTCATGCAAAGGATATGCAAGCAAATTTACGTCAGCCTGTTTAATTTTTTCTCCGGCGTAGGTAGCATGTTCTTTCGTTACTCCATTGGCAAACTTCAGGATAGGGATATTTGATGCAACATGCATCCAGTCTTTGCTAGCCGTTAGGCCCAGTACTTTTGCTGCTTCTGCAGCATAGGTGAGGTTGGCTTTTGCCGCTGCATTGGTAAACGCATTATTATCTACGTTTTCTGCCCATTCATCGGCTGCCACTACATTTTTAATTTCATATTTTCCGGGGCCGTTCCTTTCCACCCGACTGGCCCAGAAATCTGCAGTTGACGATAATATCGGATATCCTTTGTCCTTCAACCAGTTCTTATCCTGAGTTACACAATAATAATTCCATGCGGCAATGGCAACACAGGCAGTAATATGGTGTTCAAAAGGTCCGCTCAATGCCCATACCGGAGTTTCTTCCACACCGGTATCAGCGCTTTCCCAGGGAAACATTGCGCCCTTATATCCTTTTCCAAAAGCATTTCGTTTTGCTGCAGCCAGTCTTTCATAACGGTATTCCATCATACTTTTCGCAAGCTCAGGATTCAACAATAATAAAGCAGGGTACATCCATAATTCAGTGTCCCAGAATACATGCCCGTTATAACCAAGTCCGCTTAACCCCATTGGCGAGGGAGAAAAAGATGTTCCCTCACGCGAAAAAGAATACAGATGATACATCATACTATGGACATCCTGTTGTGACCGGGCATCGCCTTCAATGATGATGTCGCTTTTCCATAGCTCATCCCACGCCTTGTTATGAAACTGGAGCAACCGGTCGCGTCCTTCTAATTTTGCAAAGATGGTCAGGCGTTCTGCTTCGTTAAGAGGATCGTCATGATGAGCGGAAGTTATAGAAGAGCCTGCGATAGAGAAGGTGTATGTTTCACCTGCTTTTATTTTTTTTGAGAACTTTAGAAGGTGCATATTGTTATCCCACATCTCATGGATGGTACGCGGTTCCTGGCCATGCGGCTCAATGAATAAAAAAGTATTGGAGGCACACATCGTCAATTTGCCCGTAGGACTTTTAGCACTTGAAGTAAGAAGACTCAATACCACATGCGGGCGGTCTATTTCATTATAATAGTTCTGCACATCCTTTAAGGCATCCGGAGCTTCCATAACACTGGATCCGGTAATGACAATATCTTTTTTTGCGGTAATACTTACGTCCATCAAAACGGTATAGGGTAATTGCCTTAATGCGTAATAACTATACGTTATCGCAGCTTTATCTGCATAATTAAGGGATGTACTGAAAGCTGCATGCCGCATATCAAGTTGCTGCTTCATGCCCGAAATATTATTACTGCCAACAGAAATGCCGTCTATGTCTATGCGCATGTTCAGCAGATTGAAGCTCTTCAGGAAATTGCTCACTCTTCCTCTTCCATAAAGATCGTATGCTCCGGCGAGGACTACGTCTTTAATCCTGAAAGGTTCGGCAGACGATACAATGCCTATCATTCCATTGGCAACTGTTTCGCCATAATACTGTGACGGGTTAATGGAATCGGCCCGAATGATCCACGGGTCTTGGGAACGCGAAGCTAAAGAAGCCATCACCATAGTGATCAGGCAAAAAAATTTTCTCATGCAGCCAGATTATCAGCAAATATACTGATGCGGCAACATCCGGCACACATTGAATGCTTTGCCTCGAATAGTTCCAGCAATCATGACCGTGAACTGGTTAATCGAAAAATTCCGCCCGGGTCTTCACATCAATTGGCGAACGGCATGTTAAACCGTACCAAATGTCATCATACCGGTACAAAGAAAGGGATGATGCGGTTTTCTCTGTTGTAGATTCCGAAAGAGTGGAACAAGTAAAAAACCTTCTTTCCGGCATGATCATTTTCTGGTTTCCATTTTGTACCTTGATGCTACCTTGGACATTATTCAACATTGCAGCGCTATATGAAAAGAAGAACATTTATTACTGCAGGTGCAGCAGCGGGGTTATTAACAGGAGCATTTCCCGTTTCAACCTTATCTGCATCAGAGAAGAATATCAATATAGAAAAACGGTATCAAAACCAGGCAAGTCCCTGGCCCATTTGCCTGGATACAGCAACTATTCGTCCTGCTTCCTTGATAGATAAAGTAAAGATCGCTTCAAAAGCAGGATACGATGCCATCGAGCCTTGGGACAATGAACTGGAAGAATATGAAAAAAGTGGAGGCAACTTAAAAGAACTAGGTAAACAGATAAAAGATGCCGGGCTGAAAGTTCCCAGTATTATCGGTTTATGGAACGCCCTTCCTCCAACCAAAGAATTATTCGAAATTTCACTAAAAGATACGCGCCGCAGGATGCGTATGGCTGCAGATATTGGCGCTGAACATATTCAGACGATTCCAAATACAGTAGGCGATCACTATGATCCTAAATGGGTGGCTGCACGGTACAGGGATATTATCGAAATAGGCATTAAGGAATTCAATATCAAACCCGCACTTGTATTTGTAAAATATTTTCCCATTAAAACACTCGGTCAGGCAACTGCAATTGCCATGGATGCTGATCATCCCAACGCTATGGTGATTCCTGATGTTTATCACATGTACATCAGCGAAGGCGGTTTCGACGGAATGAAACTAATTAATGGAAATGCCTATGCAATATTTCAATTTAATGATGCACCTTCCACTCCTTCATTGAAGGAACTAGGCGACGAACATCGTGTTTACCCCGGCGATGGAATATTACCCTTAACCAGTATATTAAAAGATCTTAAAGCATCGGGATTCAAAGGATGTGTATCACTCGAGTTATACAATCCTGCGTACTATAAACAGGATCTGCAACAGGTTGCAGTGACAGGATTACGCAAAACCCTTGAAGTAATCAAGAAAGCTGGCGTGTGAATTGAACACACCATAAAGTAATAATCCCCTGGCCTGCCTTAACCCCTATCCTGCTATTGGGCATTGTTTGGATAGTATTATTCCAGATAATGTGCCGGGGTTGGCCCGTAAATGATAAACTTAATAGGATAACGGAACATCAAGAGCTGATGGGCTTGCCGGCGAATGGTTTATTGAGCGCTCTGTATTTTACGGGAGGGCCTGAAATACAACAATCCCATTGTGGCCGCCGAATCCAAAAGTATTGCTCATAGCCACCTTCACCTTATGATCTACCGCATCTTTAATTACAATGTGCATATTGGAAGGGATCGCCGGGTC
>JAYUXA010000345.1:0-5347 GCA_043753245.1 Chitinophagaceae bacterium | reverse complement strand
TTTCCATAAACGCGTATTCCCCGATAGGAGTATCTCCGCATCCTTTGACCACCACGCGCTTATCTTCAAATGGAGCAAAATTTACCGTATTTATATTTTTAAGGAATACTTGTTTTAACGCAGCTTTTTCATCTCCAAAAACGATCTCTTTTGCCACAGGTTCCAGGTAGGTGGCAATCAGCATAAATGCCCAGACCGGAATAATAGCATCAGCAGTGCAGGTGACCGCAACGATTTTATCCTGGTACATGGTCCAATCCTGTTTTTGGAGCGCCTCTCTGAAATCTTTTTCTTTCAGGATAAGGTCCATAAAAAGAAAAGGCTTCAGGTCAAAAACCAAGACCTCTTCCTTTGGATAATAGGCTTCCAGGTCAATTTGTAATAATGCACTGGAAGCAACTTTGTTTATGATTTCTTCTGCCATAGCACCTGCAAAGGTACGCCACTAAAAGAATTTGTACCTGTTATCCTTAATTTTAGCAGCTTTTTTAAGAATTTCGAATATTACCGAAGGATTCGAAAAAGCCCGCTGCTGACCTTGCTGGAGCTGAGATTGAACCTGTAAAATATCCGGCGAAGCAGTGGACACAGCTCCAAGCTCATTGATTTTAATCACAAAAACGCCTCCGTTTCCTGGAATAGGCTGCGACGGCTTTGCCTGAAAGGTTTTGTCAAAACTGGCTCCGATCACTTTTGGTTCCTGGCCAACGTTTGCTATGAACGGGCTACTAAATAATATGCTGTCCGCTTTGCCCACTTGCTGGCCGGTTGCTTTTGCAACAGCATCAAGAGAAGTCGCGGCTCCTATTTTTGTAGTGATCAATTTAGCTTTTTCCTGGTTGCGCAGCAAGCTTTCTACAAGTGGTCTTGCTTTTTCAACGCTCATCAGCCCTTCTTCGGATACCTGCCTTAGAATGGGAACCACATATTTATCATCTACCTGGTAGGGGGCTTCCGCTACTTCTCCGGCCTTTGACTGAAAAGCCCATTTTACCAGTTCCCTGCTGCTGCCCAATCCGTTGATCGTAGCATCAAGTTGTTTCAGGTCGGCGGCAACTAACTTATTCAGATTGCTTTTTTTCGCATTTTCGTCGAATTGCTTTTTGTTCCTGCTCTGTGCAGCAAACTGAGCTGCCAGACCATTTTCTCTTGTTGTGGTTTCATTGCTCGGAATGATCGCTTTGGAATATTCCGCTATCTTAAAGGCAGGCTCAAAATTTTTCTGGCTCAGTACTTCAATATAATGGTATCCGCTGTAGCCGGCATTATCCACATGCACTGTTTTTTTATCGCCTGATACTCCATAAAATATGGCTTCGGCAAACTCTTTGCTGATCTGTAAAAATTGCGCAGAGCCGAATTCATACACTCCTCCTTTATCCTTACTTCCCTGGTCATCTGAATATCTCACCACCATACTGTCAAAGTTTGCCCCGCTGCGAATAGCCGTGACAACACTATCCATTCTTTTTTTAGCTACAGAATCTGCAATCGTCGGTTTGCCTTGCTCTGCGGTTTTAATTAAGATATGACGCACTTTCACACTGTCAGGCATGGTTCTCCTGGCGATCATTTTTGCCAATACATAATTACCTCCTTCAAAGTAAGGCCCGGTAACCTGACCTTCTGCGAGGGTGGCCAGCGAATCGATATACTGCGACTGACTTTTTGATTTCTGCTCAAACGCATCCTTATAGGGTGTTTCTGATCCGTTTCTAACTAAAAATGCAGCAATATCCGTTGTGCCGGCAAATTCATTTTTTAATGCATTTACCTGGTCAAAAACAGAAATGCTGTCTTGCTTTGTAGGACCTGCATTGAATACCACATATTCTATGGTTCTTGCATTTTCCTGCTTAAAGTCATCCTTATGTTTATCCACAAATTCTTTTATAGAACCGTCCGTCACTTTTGCAGCAGAATCGCTGATCGAGGAGTAAGGAACCATTACGTAACTGATGGAAGCTTTCTGGCTATTGTCAGCGCTTATTTTTTCAACCATCCACTTTGGAACAAAAATGCTGTTTGCTAACATCGATACATACTTTTCTTTCTGTCGTGCTCTGGCAAGTGCAGGCAGGTACTGGTTAAAAAAGCTTTGGTATTGAGGGGATGTTTTTTGTTTTCTTAATGCCTGAATCTGCTGGTATGCTGCATTCGGATCATAGATTCCGGTGTTGGGATCGGTAAATTGCTGTTTGATATCCTGTGGAGGGTTCTCTCCATATAATATATCACTCAGTTCTTTATCAGAAACAGAAATTCCCAGGTTTTCATACTTTTCTTTCATGATGGCATCATCCACATATTCCTGCCAGAGACCTTCACGAATATTATTCCTCATCATGTCATTCAAAGGATAGCCTTTCTGGCGATACATTTCTTCGGCAGATTTATACCTTTCTTCAAACGGAAGCACTTCTATCTTCGTACCATTTACAGAACCCATGGTAGTAGTAGACTCACTGAACATACCGCTGTTGTGAAATCCATCCTGAACAATGAAAGCTATTAAGGCAACTGCGATGGCGCCGATAATGATCCAGGCTGCTTTGTCACGGATAGTTTGAATGATTGACATAATATTATATGGCGTTTTATTAACGGACGGCAAAAATAAGTAAAACCTTGTGAAACAATCGTGGAAACATGATTCACACCTACTGGTTGAAAACCCCAAAATGCTGTTGATAACCCTGGTTTTTCAACATTGGAAATGGTGGAGAGATGGATAATAAGTAGCAGAGAACGAAACTTCCCTGAACTTATTGTCCATAACCCACAATTTGTACAGGAGCTTTCAACAGCAATTTTTTAAAAAAAAGGTAAATAGTTATGCGCTGCCCTCCTCTTTCCACATTGGTGTATAAAAGTGTATTTAATAGCGGTACCGTGCATTTCACATGTGTATGAAATGTGAATAGCGGTGTATAAACCAGGGTTTGTAACTTTACCAAAAACCGGGAAGGGTAATTTATCCCCTAATTCACACCCGTAATAGTAATAGGTATTTTATATAAATAAGGTATATTATTTAATACTACAGGAGATATGCACATGGATACTATTGAAAAATCAGGATACCTGGATATGACCATTGATCCGGAACTGGACCTCTTTAAAGAGATCGAAATACTGAAAAAGGAAAAAAATGCTGTTGTACTTGCGCACTACTATCAAGAGGCCGATATCCAGGACGTTGCGGATTTTACCGGCGACAGCCTTGGTCTGGCCCAGGAAGCCCAGAAGACCAGTGCGGATATGATTGTTTTTGCCGGAGTTCATTTTATGGCTGAAACCGCCAAAATTCTTAATCCTGGAAAAAAAGTTGTTCTGCCTGATCTCCGGGCGGGTTGCTCCCTGGCAGATTCTGCTCCGCCCTTACTTTTTAAAAAATTTAAAGACCAGCATCCCGATCACCTGGTTATATCCTATATCAACTGCTCGGCAGAAATAAAAGCATTAAGCGACATTATCTGTACCAGCAGCAATGCACCCTATGTAGTCAACAGCGTGCCCCCTGACAGGCCGATCCTCTTTGCACCCGATAAGAATCTCGGCGCTTATCTGATCCGCAAGACGGGCCGCCAAATGCTGTTGTGGAATGGTGCCTGCATGGTTCATGAAATGTTCAGTACGGAAAAAATCGTTCGTTTGAAGATCCGGTATCCGAAAGCAAAAGTGCTGGCCCATCCGGAATGTGAGGAAAATATATTGCGTCTGGCCGATTATGTGGGGTCAACTACCGGACTTATTAAGTTCAGCCAGCAAGATGCTGCGCAGGAATTCATCGTGGCAACAGAGACGGGTATTCTTCACCAGATGCAAAAGTCTTCACCCTATAAGCAGTTCATACCGGCTCCCCCCACGAACAGCTGTGCATGCAATGACTGCCCGCATATGAAATTGAATACATTAGAAAAATTATATATTTGTATGAAGTATGAGCTTCCGGAAATTTTAATGGAAGAATCCCTGCGTATTGCAGCCAAAATGCCGATAGACAGGATGCTCCAGATCAGTGCACAACATGGGCTATAATCTATCTTCCCATGTAAACCATTAAAATCTGGACGTCGCTGGGGTTCACTCCTGAAATTCTTCCGGCCTGTCCGAGAGTTGAAGGTTTAATCTTTTTAAATTTTTGGAGTGCTTCATTCGAAAGAGCTGATATTTTGTCGTAATTGAAATTTTCAGGAATTTTCAATTCTTCCAGTTTTGCCATTTTTTGAACCAATTCCTTCTCTTTTTCTATATAAACCTCGTATTTTATCTGAATTTCTGCTTGTTCTATAACTTCCTCAGAAAAAGCCGAAAGCATTTCGTCAATAGTATTTACTTCTTTTCTCATCGATTTCAGATCTATATTTGGACGTAAAAGCACCTGAAGCATTTTTTGTTTTTGATCGAGTCCCGAAGAGTTTTTGGATTCGAGATAAGGATTAATTTCTTTTGGTAAAAGAGAGACCAGCTGCAGTGCTTTTTTGATTTTTTTTACTGAATCGTTCTTTTTTGTAAGATTATCCATTCTTTCTGAAGAAGCAAGACCTATAGAATGACTCATTTCCGTAAGGCGCATATCTGCATTATCCTGACGGAGTAAAGTCCTGAATTCGGCCCGTGAAGTAAACATTCGATAAGGTTCTTCTGTTCCCTTGCTTATAAGATCATCAATCAAAACTCCTATATAGGCATCGCTTCTTTTTAATATCAGGGGTTCAAGCGAGCGGACATTCTGATGCGCATTAATACCGGCCATTAATCCCTGACAGGCGGCTTCTTCGTATCCGGTAGTTCCATTGATCTGCCCGGCAAAAAAAAGATTTTTGATCAGTTTAGTTTCCAGGGAGTATTTCAACTGCGTAGGAGGGAAATAGTCGTATTCAATAGCATAACCAGGGCGCAGCATCTTTGCGTTTTCAAATCCTCTAATCTTTCTAAGTGACTGATACTGAACCTCTTCTGGTAATGAAGTTGAAAAGCCATTAACATAAATCTCAATGGTATTCCATCCTTCAGGTTCTACAAAGATCTGATGCCGGTCCCTTTCAGAAAACCGATTAATTTTATCCTCAATGCTAGGGCAGTATCTGGGGCCTGTACCTTCTATTTTTCCGGTGTACATAGGACTTCTGTCAAATCCTGTTTTTAGAAGATCGTGCACTTCCTGATTGGTGTATGTGATCCAGCAACTTTTCTGATGAGTTGGTTTTTTAATGTTCAGGAAAGAAAATCCGGTAATTTCTTCATCTCCTTTCTGCTCTTCCATTAAAGTGTAATTCAAACTTCTTCCATCTACTCTAGGCGGAGTTCCAGTTTTTAAACGGTCACTTTCAAAACCCTGATC
>JAYUXA010000344.1:0-5349 GCA_043753245.1 Chitinophagaceae bacterium | reverse complement strand
GGTGACTAAAAAAAACGAGAATAGAAATAGAAATACGTTTATCCTTTTGTTAAATACAATCATTTTAATTGTTTTATTTTAATTTTTGTGAAGGAGATTTTATGGGTACACCTGTTTGCTGCGGTACCCCAAGAACAGGTATACCTTCAGCACTCCAGGTAAAAAGCTGTGCCCGTGGCGACCGGTAATCACTGCAACCCTGTCCGGGAGCATCGTTGGCATGATACAGTATCCAGTCTTCTGTACCATCTGGAGATTTAAAAAAAGAATTATGACCTGGCGCATACACCCTGTTTTCCGGTGAGCGGACAAATAATGGTTGATCCGCTTTTTTCCACAATGCTGAATCGAGCAGGGATCGTTTACCCGTAAAACTTAAAAGCCCAAGGCAATAATTTTCCGTCCAGCAGCCACTGGCGGAATAAACGATAAATAATTTCTTATGGTGTTGTAAGGGCTGCGGTCCCTCATTAACTGCCACATGAGGAGGATTATTTGCATCATTAAGATCTCCGAAATTTTCCCAGTCGTAAACAGCACTTGAAATCCGTACTCTTTTGCCTTTTATCGTCCAGGGATTTTTCATCCGGGCAATGTAAATATCCTGTCGGCTATTGGTATCTCCTTCCCAACCCGACCACACCATGTATAAACGTTTACGGTAGGTGAATACCGATCCGTCGATGGCCCATTTGTCGGACGGGTCGGATATTTTTCCTTTGAACACCCAGTTGCCAGCGAATGGATCTGCAGAAGAATTCTCAAGTACATACATACGGTGCCGCTCATTGCTGCCGTTGTCCGCCGCAAAATATACATACCATTTGTTGCGGATAAAATGTATCTCCGGCGCCCAGAGCTCTTTGGAAAAAGCAGTGTCCGGGGGAGGAAGGAAAATAGTTTTTCGTTCGGCAGTATGAAGGTCAGAAAGATTTTTTGTCTTCCATACCACGATGCTGTCCCCCAGTGTATTGGTGTAATAATAAAATCCATCTTTGTAAATGCTCCAGGGATCTGCTCCGAATGGAAGGAGTGGATTTGTAAAAGTGGTATCCTGCGCCAGGCAGCTGATTGTCAGGAATATTGAAAATAAAACAAATAGCGGACGTGTAAGCATCGGTATAAAAGCATTTTATTCCCCTGAAGGTTTTGTTATATTGGTTTTGATCTTGACCGGCACACCAAAGTTTGGAGTACCATCTGTGTTTCACTCAAATTTTTGTATCCTTGGATTCCTGGTATCGCCGCAGCCCAGGCTGGTAGTAGGATTAGCGTGATACAAGATCCAGCCTTCCTTACCATCCTTAGATTTAAAAAAAGCATTGTGTCCGGGACCGAATGCCTGGTTAGAGGCATTCTTTGTAAACACAGGTGCAGGGGTTTTAGTCCAATCCGCTTTATTGAGCGGATCTCCCCCCTCCTTTAGTGCCATCATTCCCAAAGCATAATCGTCGGTCCAGCAACCACTGGCAGAGTAAATTAAGAAAATTTTGCCTTTGGGATTCATTAAAATCTCCGGCCCTTCATTTACTGCTGGTGGTGATCCTGCTTTTTCCCAATCAAAATCAGGGTCAGAAATCAAATATCTTGTCCCGGATAGGGTCCATGGGTTTGCGAGACGGGCAATATAGAGCCGTTGCGTCTGGTCGGTGTTCGAAACATGCCCGCTCCAGATAAAATAATGAACAGCATTATAGCTGAATTCAGTTCCGTCGATGGCAAAATAATCAGCTGTGGTATCAGCGATCTTCCCTTTATCTATCCAGGTGCCCACCCTTGGATCATCTCCTGAATTCTCGAGCACAAACGTCCGCTGGGTATTCAGATCGGATGAGATCCGGTGGTGTAATACACATACCTAAAGTAATGAAATCTGTTGTCCCTGTATTAATTCCAGATACCGGGCAAAATACAAATACGATTAACGAAAATGGTTTAAATCCTGTAAATCCAATTTGTCAGTGTTATGAAAAATTATTTATTTAGTCTTTTTTACTTAGTGCAATTGCTTCATGTAAGTCTCAAAACATTATTGATACAACTAAAAAAACCGGCATCATACTTCTCCCTGATTATGACAAAAAGGAGGGAGTAAATTTTAGTAAAGAATATGTTAATGGTATTAATATGAATAATTATCTATACCTGCCAATCTGCACATACGTAAGCCCTACTTTAGCGGCCAGGCCACTCTGGGTCGTGGTGGTTTGGGTAAGAGCTGAAAATGAGTTGCAACAGTATTATTCCATGAAGTAGGCCGTTTATATCAAAATAAGCGAATACCGGCGGAAAAAAATTAAATTTGCAGATAATCAAAGTTCTTATTATGAAAGGCGTTAGCTATGTTACCGATGAGAAAAATAAAAAAGTTGCTGTTCAGATTGATTTGAAAATACTGGAAAAATATGATGAACAGATCGAAGATCTGATCGATGGCATCATCGCTGAATCCCGCAGAGACGAGCAGCGAGTGCCATTAAGTAAAGTGATCCGCGGTCTTAAACAATCCGGAAAACTAAAATGAGCCGTTATACTGTTGTATTAACCCAGACGGCTGAGAAAGAGCTTCGCCGACTTCCCGCAAAAGTCATTGAAAAGATTATTGTGGTATTGAAATCCCTGGAAGAAAACCCCAGACCTTCAGGATGTAAAAAACTAAAAGGCTATAAAAATCTTTGGCGCGCCCGCATAGGGGATTACCGTATCATTTATGCCATCGAGGAAGTCATTATGCTGGTGGATGTACGTGAAATCGGGCATCGCAAAGATATTTACGACAAATTATAATAGCGCTTTCCTCTCTACGATAAGAGAGCCGGGCGATGGGGCGTCGGTTGGCGATAGGAATCCTCCTTATGATCGAAACACTAATGTTTATCATCTGCAGGTATAAAGGTGTGCAGTGGCTTGTCCTGCCGACAAAAAACGTCTTTTTTTTGCATCCGTCCTTCTCCGCGCACTTCGTCGGTCGTTTCACTCCAGCCGACGCGGCTCCACCACTGGGTCCGCATCCCGTCTGGCTGCCTGGGCCTTTCGCTCATTATTTTGACCTTCACTCCGCTCCGGGCGATAGTAAGGCCTACGGCGGTCTGCTGGCGCCTTCGCGCGGCTCTTGATACAGCTTAAGCAGTTCTTCGTAAATCATATCAAAAACCAAAAAACTCCGGTTGGTGTTTGCAAAGGGTGGTGCTTACGAACTACCCTCTTTTTTATAATTTAGTCGGACAATAGTGATTTTGTTTCTTTAATTATAATTATAATTATACTTTAATCTTATTCATGCTCAGATATTTTATCCGTTTATTTCTACTATTATATTCTTTAGTTTTTATTTCGTGCGGTAATAAGGGTAATGGTTCTGATCCAGATTTCAAATTTGTGAAAGGATACGTTATTGAGCGTGAAATATGCGATGTTGATGAAATTAGTGATTACTGGGTAATTGATTTCAGTTATGGAAATAATCCACCTCCTATTGGGGATACTATAACAATTCAGGGATTATTGTATTTAAATGCACTTAAGGTAAAAGGGCTTGATGCTAGACTAAAATATAAAGGTATGGGAGTAGGTATTGATTATAGAACCATTTCCCCATCTAAAATAATTCAGCAAGACTGTAATAATCCAATTGCTAATATTTATCCACTTAAAGAGCTTGTTATTCTTTATCAGTCTGAACTTCGTTAATTCACTTAAACCTATCCAAATGAAAAAATTTACATATTAACTGCAATTTGCATTATTTTGTTTCTATGCAGGTATACCATTAACGGCGAATTTTGGTGACACAATTACCATTGGCCGCGAATTTTATCGGAATGTCTTAAAAATAAAAGGACTCCGACCTCAGATCCAACAGTCAGGCCTGCCCGTAGCAATCGATTAAAAAGTCATTTCCGAAAATCTAATTGTATCGGTAGATTGCAACAATGCTGGCTCGAAGGTGTACGCTCTAAAAGAAATTTTTGCTATTCGTCAGGCAGAGCTTAGATAATTTTAACCTAACAACTTTTTATCATGAAGAGTAAGGTTTTCATAGCTTTAAATTTCATCTGCTTTTGATATGCAAAGGCGAATAAAACAGTAATATGAAAATAGGAGTAGCAGCCGACCATGGAGGGTTTATGCTTAAAGAACTCATAAAACCTTTTTTAACAGATCTGGGATTGGAGGTAAAAGATTACGGTGCTTACGAAGTAGATGAACTGGATGATTACCCCGACCTGATTATTCCGCTGGCAAAGGGGCTTCAGAAAGGAGAGGTAGACCGCGGCATTGCTTTCTGTGGCAGTGGAGTTGGCGCATGCGTGGCGGCCAATAAGGTGGATGGAGTAAGAGCTTGTCTGATCACCGATCATTTTTCCGCCCACCAGGGGGTGGAAGACGATGATATGAATATGCTTTGCCTGGGAGGAAGGATTACCGGAAATTCGGTAGCAAAAGAAATCGTGGAAGCCTTTGTGAGCGCTGTTTTTAAAAAAGAGGATAAATACCGAAGGCGGCTGGAAAAAGTACTTGCGCTGGAAAAAGAAGGGCGATGATCATTTGCTCCGTAAGGGAACATTGTCACCAGCATAATTCTATCGGGTGATATTATCGGTGTAAGTGTGGCGCTGATCGACTGGTAGTGGTAGATTTCTTCCGGATCGTTCTTGCCGGCATTACAATTTATGGCTGCCGGTAAAAGTGGGCAAGCCCATCGTATCTATTGCCACTCTTATTTTTATTATCATGCTGATTACGGGTTTGATCCTTTGGTGGCCCAAAAATAAAGCTTCCCGTAAGCAGTATATTATCCCAACCTGCCAACTGAAGCAATTGAAGTTATTGTGAATCACCGGCCTGGAACATACTACAATACCGAGGCATTTCATTATGACCAATACACTGGCAAGGCACTTGCTTCTTCCGGGTCGGACGATAAATCTTTTTCTTCCAACTCTGTTGCTGATAAAATTAAACGCATGAACTACGATATTCATGTAGGCGCAGTATTGGGACTGCCCGGAAAGATCATGGCCTTCTTCGCCAGCCTGATTGCAGCCTCCCTGCCGGTAACCGGATTCTATGTTTGGTGCGGCAGAAAAAAGAAAAAGAAAGTGCAGGTTACTGTTGTCAGTGTACTTACTTTACAACAGCATGTAGTTCCTTAAGCGGGAAATCACCCAATAATTGTTATTTTACTGCATGGATCTGCAGAAATACTGTTTTACACTTCACCTTAAAAATGAGGAGGCACTCCTTGCGGAGTACGACCAGCACCACACCGCCGTATGGCCTGAGGTGATAGAAAGTTTTAGAGAAGCAGGCATCCTCCATATAGAAATGTACCGTACAGGTACCAGC
>JAYUXA010000343.1:0-11181 GCA_043753245.1 Chitinophagaceae bacterium | reverse complement strand
GCTGGACCTGGACATTCAGAAAAAAGAAAACCTGATCTATATCAAATCCAAATAAACGAACACTCTCAAAAAAACAACTGCCATGAAATTCTCTAACTTTTTTGTCCTATTGCGAAAAATGCCAGGAGTCAAACTCCTGCTGCTGATTGTATTTTTCACAGCCAGTCATGCGCTTACGGGCCAGGACTATGTACGGGCAGGTTTTAAACCTGACCAGGATACAAGAAATGCCGGGGAACAAAAAATCACCCTGCGAGACGCACTCAAATTGCTGACAGACAAATTCAATGTCCAGTTTGGGTTTAAATCGGATCTCATCAAAAACCTGTATGTCGCTGATCTTTCCTGGAAACCCCAGGCTACCGTTGAACAGTCGCTTCAGTTGCTGTTAAAACCATTTGATCTTAAATTTCGAAAGATCAATAACCGGAATTATGTGATCAAGAAGGATAAGGAACAGGGCATAGAAAGAAAAACCGCTACAATAAATTCCGCTGATGTTTTTCGTTCCGAATCAGAAAACGAAAGTTCATCCCATTATAAATCGAAGGTTGCTTTGGCATTCCCCGTCACCGGCACCATCACCAACGACAAAGGGGAACCGATGGCCGGTGTGTCGGTTACAGTAAAAGGAACAACAGATGGCGCCATATCCGATGAGCAGGGAAATTTCACATTGACAGTCCAGGATGAGAACGCGATACTGGTCATCAGCAGTATGGGTTTTATTTCCCAGGAAGTGGCGGCAGGCAGAAATCGCACTCTTAACATCGTTTTAAAAACCAGTGACGATTCGATGAATGAGGTGGTGGTGGTGGGATATAACACCCAGCGCCGTGCCGACCTTACCGGCTCAGTGGCTTCCGTGAAAACCAAAGATATTATGAACCTGCCGGCCTCTTCGCTGGCCACGGCCCTGCAGGGACGTGTTCCCGGCGCTTATATTTCACAGGTAGATGGAAATCCCAACAGTTCCTCTTCCATCATTATCAGGGGGCCACTCAGTATCAATGGTGGAGAGCCGTTATTCGTTGTTGATGGGGTGCCTTTTCAGGGAACGGGTTTTAATTTTAATAACCAGGATATCGAATCGATCGACGTCTTAAAAGACGCTTCGGCCGCGGCAATATATGGATACCGTGCGGCGGGCGGAGTAATATTGATCCGCACCAAAAAAGGAAGCTCCGGCAAAATAAAAGTTGGGCTGAACAGCAGCATCGGCGTGAGGGAAGTCGTTAACCTGCCCTCCACTCTTCGCCGGGATGATTATATCCGGGCCAAGGAAGCTTTTGGATTCAACGTGGTAGACCTATACGGTCCCTCCACCGGGTGGTCTTCCCTTCCCAATACCAATTGGTTAGATGAGATGTATCGCCCCGGTACCGAACAGAATCACACCCTGTTTCTTTCCGGAGGAAGCGACCGCTCCAACTTTTACGTTTCCGGTAACTATGGCAAGATCAATGGCACCCGTATCGGCAACTCCATCGAACGTTATACCTTCCGGGTGAACTCCGATCATAAAATAGGCAAACGTTTCAAAGTAGGACAAACATTATATGCGAACCTCCGGAATGAAGATCCTAACGCTTCAACCAACCAGGGCGACATCTCATTTCGAAATACGCCGGTCATGAACGTATACGATCCCACCAACCCGGTTGGCGGCTGGGGCAAATCGCCCAAAGGCTTCCAGGGAGGCAACGACGTCCAGGGGGCAATAGGAAATTATACTAAAAATGAAGGATATGAAGTGCTGCTTACGGTTAATGCAGAAGCCGAAATTACCAAAGGACTTATTCTGAGGGCCGTTCTTGGAACAGGGTTCAACGGTGCCAACAACTACACTTACAATTACCGCGCGGACCTGGGGAGTGTTCAGAGCGAAGAAACGTTCAGCAAATACCTGAGCAAAATCCAGAGCTATATCGCCACTTATACCTTAACGTATGACAGATCTTTTGGTGACCACCATATTAAAGCCCTTGCGGGTTATGAGGCCAGGCGATCGGATTCCAGCGATCTTTCCGGCTTCAACCGCAATCCCCTGGTCCCCATTCCCCAGAATTTTAACCTTGTTCAATCCGCTACTTCAGCCGTTCTGGGTGGCAGCAATTCAGGGGTCGGAGACAGGGTGCTTTCCCAATTTGGACGCATAGAATATAGTTATGCAGACAAATACCTGCTCACCGGTACCGTTCGCCGGGATGGACTGGCCACTAAATTCGGCCCCAATAACCGGTATGGTGTTTTTCCAGGCGTGTCTGCAGGGTGGAAGATCTCGGAAGAAAAATTCATGCAGGATGTCAGGCGTATCAGTTACATGAAATTAAGAATGGGTTATGGACTGCTTGGAAACTCAGTCGGCCCCAATTTTGCCTACAGCCAGGCATATGGTACAGGGTTCTCGTATGACTTTGGATCCGGCGAGCGCTTAAACTCCGTCAACATCATTAACCGGTTGGCCAACCCGGATATAAAATGGGAAAGCGTGGCCACCACGAATATAGGCCTGGATATGGGTTTTATCGGTGACAAACTGCTGGTAAATCTTGATTATTACAGCCGTCAGACTAAAGACATGATCTACGGAATTGGCATTGCCACATCGGCGGGACTGGGCACGACTGTTTTCGCCAACGTCGGTCAGATGAGCAATAAAGGCTTTGAATTCAATATTGAATACCGGGGAAATTTGAATAAGGACTTTTCTTATTCTGTTAGCCTTAACGGTGCTACGAATAAAAACCGGCTCATCTCGCTGAATCCATTGCTCGGTAGAGGTTTCCTAACGAATGGAAATCTGAGTGAAGCCCATCCCGAAGACAATGTGAGCCGGTCGGAACCAGGAAGAGAGTTGTCTAACTTTTTTGGTTATCGCGTGTTAGGTATATACCAGGACAATGCCGCCGGGCAAAAAGGACCGACGATAAATGGAGGTTATGTGCCTGTCGCCGGCGACCTCATCTATGACGATCTCAACAAAGATGGAGAGATCAATGCCGAAGATAAAGCGTATATCGGAACGCCCTGGCCTAAATTGACTTATGGATTTAACCTGAAACTGGGGTACAGGGGCTTTGACTTCAACGCCTTTTTCAACGGTGTCGCCGGAGCTGAACTCTACAATGGATTCGAGACCTACCAGCATATTTTCCATAGCGATTATACCACCAGCCCAAAGATTTTTGAAACCTCGGGCTTTTCAGGAGGAGGAGTAACCAGTACGCCCCGCATAGGCAAAATAGATGACTATGACAAGAACCTGAACTGGGCATCGGTAAACAGTTATCATGTACAAAATGCATCTTATTTCCGGCTAAGAAATATTCAACTGGGATATAATTTTTCGTCCTTACTGTTGAATAGACTGGCCATTTCATCTTTCAGGTTATTCGTAATGGCAGATAACCTTTTCACCATCACCGGTTATAAGGGCATCAATCCCGATCTTGGGCAGGGAAGCTTCCTCGAAAGAGGCATTGACAATGCCAATTATCGTTATCCGGTATCACGTATTTTTTCAGTAGGAGTAAACGCCGAATTCTAATATCAAAATTGCTTTTATGACCAATCATTCATTCATAACCTTCATACCAAAAGCAGGATTGATCATATCAGTCCTGATCTTCTCCACCTTTTCGTGCAGGCGTAATTATCTGGATGTCACAGAACCGTCCGCCATATCTCCTGAGGTTTTTCCTACCAAAGTAGAAGACCTTGACCTCATGCTTATAGATGTATATGGCAGAACGAGGAACGGCTACTTTTTTACAGACATTTTTTCCAAGGCAGCTATCGGCCTGGACCACACGGCCGACCAGGGATTTAACGGGGCCGGCTTCAATGAATGGTTTCAGAACAACCTGCTGCCGGGTAATAGCCATCTTACCGATCTCTGGAATCGCCATTATGAAGGGATCTCCAGAGCCAATGCTTTTTTAGAAGCACTTAATAAGCTCCGTTCACAAGGTTTGAACGCGGACCAGGAGAACCAGTTAAAGGTGCTCGAAGGACAGGGACGTTTCCTTCGGGCCTTTTATTATTTTTATCTTGTTCAATTTTTTGGTGAAACACCACTTGCTACTGAGGCAGACCGGGCCAGGCTGGCTGTTCCATTATGGGACTCTGTCGCAACGTCCATCCAGGCAACCAATAAGACAAGAGCCACTATTGGAGAGGTCTGGGATTTAATCGTATCGGATCTGGAGCAGGCCCAGGTGCTGATGATCAATACAACATCCTGGGACGCCGACAATAAGGCCCGGGCAGATCTCTGGTCGGTAAAAGGTTTTCTTGCCAAAGCTTACCTGTTCTCGCTGCAGTATGAAAAGGCCCGTGACAAAGCCAAAGAAGTAATTGACCAGAGTGGCAAATCGCTGCTTCCTTATGATGTTTACCGGAACGCTTTTAATGGCGAGAACGAGTTCAATAGCGAATCGCTATTCGAACTCAACTTTACACCGGATAACAAAGATATGTGGAATAATAGCCTTAACACTTCTACTCAATATGGAGTGATCATCAGTCCTTCATATGTGCAGGACAACGGCAATGAGGAAACGAATGGCTTTGGTAACCTGTATATTCACGATAAGAACATCAGGCGATTTGGATTCACTTTAAATGCGGTTACCTCTGCAGAGCAGAAAGATCCAACTTATATTGCCCAATCCATTGATGTCAGAATTAATAAGGACGCTGATCCCCGGTTATACGTAGGTACGCTTCAGCCTTATGTTGATTCCCTTCAGATCGATAATGTCTGGAGAAAAGTGGGCAAGAACCGTGGTGAGGGATTTGACCTTACGCAAAATAAAGCCTGGTGCCACCGCAAATTTGTAGTGCTTACCCGCAGTATATGGGCCGATCCGGGTCCTTCCATCAATGCCAACGTTTATTTTATGCGCCTTGCGGATGTATACCTTATTTATGCAGAAGCACTGATGATGACCGGTGACAATGCCCAGGCGCTCGAGTACTTGAACAAGGTAAAAAGAAGGGCTTACGGACTACCCGTTGACGCATTTTCGGCAATAGATTATGCCAGCCTTACAGATCAGACCGCAGCAGGTCCGGGTGATCATCTGGCCAACGAGCCTTTAAAATACGAACGCTGGGCCGAATTATTTGGAGAAGGCCAATGGTGGTTCGATGTGCGCAGATGGAAGATCGGCGATAAAGAAGCGGCTTTCTATGGCAATGTGAAAAGCGGAAACCTGAACTGGAGCGATAACAAATATGCGCTTCCCATTCCGGAAGTGGAAATGAATAATAATAACCTGATCCAGAAGCAGAATGACGGGTACTAAGCGCTAGATCATGCTTACCTTTTGATAACCATAGAAATTCACGGTACCTTGTAATATTCAGTTAGTGCTTTCGTTTAAAATAACCGGAGTGTATGGTTTATGATGCTTTGACGACAAGCCTCCGCCTGCTTATCCTGCCTGCATGTTTGGGAATGATGATATCCTGCAGGGAGCATAAAGCGGTGTTTGAATTAATGGATGAATCACACACGGGAATAAATTTCAACAACCGGATCAGAGAAAACGATTCAATAAACGTAATTGATTTTGAGTATTTGTACAACGGGGGTGGTGTTGGCATAGCAGATTTTAATAATGACGGCCTGCAGGACATTTTTTTCTCCGCCAATCAGGGGTCCTGCATGATGTATCTGAACCGGGGAAACTTCAATTTTAAAGACGTTACGACAAAAACGGGAATCATTACTCCTTATTGGAATACAGGGGTTGCATTGGTCGATATTAATCATGATGGATGGATGGATATTTACCTGAGCACGGCTAACCCAGACATACACAAAAAATCCCCCAACCAGTTTTTTATCAATATGGGATTGAACAACGAGGGAGTTCCCACATTTAAGGAAATGGCCTCATCTATTGGCCTGGCCGACGAAGGGTACTGCACGCAGGCAGCATTTTTCGATTACGACAAAGACGGCGACCTGGATTGTTATGTGCTTACGAACGCACTCGAAAGCTATAATCGCGCGCAGCCTATAGGGCAAAAAAAAGATGGCAGTGGCAAAAGTACCGACAGGTTGTATCGTAATGACGGAACTTCGACCGGCAGCCTGCCCCGGTTCACCAACGTATCGGAACAAGCCGGCATTACAATAGAAGGATGGGGATTGGGCATCGCGGTCACAGACATTAATGCTGATGGATGGCCGGATATTTATTGCGCCAATGATTTTCAGTCAAACGATCTGTTGTGGATCAATAACGGTGATGGAACTTTTACGAACAGGATCGGGGAGTTCATCAGGCACCAGTCTTCCAATAGCATGGGAATGGATATCGCGGATATCAACAACGACGGCCTGCCTGAGATCGTAAACCTGGATATGATGCCCGAAGACAACCTGCGGCAAAAGACCATGTTCTCAAAACCTAATCAGGATTTTTACCGTCTTCAGATAGAGCGGGGATACCAGCCACAATTCGTACGCAACAGCCTGCAATTGAATAGGGGCCCGGATGCAAGCGGCAATCCTCAATTCAGCGAGATCGGATACCTCAGCGGAATATATGCTACCGACTGGAGTTGGTCGGCCTTATTGGCGGATTTCGACAACGACGGCCTCCGCGATCTCCATATCACCAATGGCTACCCGAAGGATGTAACAAATCTTGACTTTACCGCTTACACCGCCCAATCGCTCCTATCCTTTTCTACTTCTGATCAATTGTCGAAGGACAAAAAAAAAGAGAAGATAAAAAAGATGGAATCCATGCTGGGTGTCAGCAAACCCAACGTGATGTATCGTAATACGGGTGATCTCCGTTTTGCAGATGTGACAAAAGAGTGGGGCATGGACATTCCTTCATTTTCTAATGGCGCCGCCTATGCAGATTTTGACAATGACGGCGACCTCGACATCGTAGTGAATAATATCAATCAGAAAGCTTTTCTGTACCGTAACAATATGCGGTCCGGAAATCAAAACGATCCGGTAAATAACTATCTCCGTGTAAAACTTTTCGGTGAAGGGGCCAACCGCGAGGGACTGGGTTGCCGTGTGCAACTCTATTACAACGGCAAAACACAGTTTATAGAACACTCGCCGTACCGCGGCTATGGATCGACAGTTGAAAACATTCTGCACTTCGGACTGGGTCCTTACCGCAAGGTAGATTCTATTCGCGTTAAATGGCCACGAGGCAAAATGCAAAGCATATATCCTGTTACCGTGAACCAGGTGCTGGAGGTGTATGAAAAACATGCGAAAGACGGCCTCGAAAACGCAGCGGTACCTAACCATGTAAAAGCTTCTTTATTGAGCGAAGTCTCAGCTGTTCATGGTTTAAAGTTTCTGCATACGGAAACTGATTTTGCTGACTTCAATACAAATTTTCTGCTACCCAGAAAATATTCGCAGGCTGGTCCCGGCATTGCCGTTGGAGACCTTAATGGCGACGGGACGGACGACATTTTTATAGGAGGATCGATGCGTCAGCCAGCCACCATTTTTTACCAGGAGGGGAACGAACGATTCAGATCATTTTTATTCAAAAACAAGATAGAAGAAGATCAGGGCGTACTAATCTTCGATGCGGACCAGGATGGCGACAATGATATTTATTGTGTTAGCGGAAGCTCCGAATTCGGAGGAAACACGAAACATTACCAGGACAGGTTGTATCGGAATATGGGTAATGGAAATTTCATGCCGGACAGCGCTGCCCTGCCTTCGATCATCAGCAGCGGAAGCTGTGTGGTAGCTGCCGACTTTGACAAAGACGGAGACCCGGATCTGTTTGTCGGAGGAAGGATGCTGCCGAACCAATACCCGATTTCCCCTGCTTCTTACCTGCTCAGGAATAATGGATCTGGAAAGTTCGAGGATGTGACCATGCTAATTTGTCCCGCATTACAAACCCCCGGCATGGTAACCTCGGCCTTGTGGACAGACGTTGATAATGATGGGTGGATAGACCTGATGGTGGTTGGTGAATTTATGCCCTTGGGTATTTATAAAAACCACTCCGGATTGCTCAGAAAAATGAGCATCGGTGATTGGAACAAATCAACTGTGGGTTGGTGGAATTCCATTACTGGGGGAGACTTTGATAAAGATGGGGATATGGACTATGTAGCAGGTAACCTCGGTTGGAATTCAGTGTTTAAAGCATCGGTTCAGGAGCCGGTAAGTATATATGCAAAAGATTATAATGGCGATGGAAGGATTGATCCCATCATGACCCGATATATAGGGGGCAAAGAATATCCATGTCACTACCGGGAAAGCCTAACCGAACAAATATCCGAGTTCAGGAAAAAATTAAATACCTATGCTACATACGGACAGAAAACATTTAAACAACTGATAGATACTGCCCAACTCGAAAATGCCCGTATTGTACGTGCCACGGAGATGGCCTCGCTGTACATAGAGAATCTGGGCGATGGGCAATTTGTCAAACATTATTTACCGGTTGAAATGCAATTTGCGCCCGTATTCGGTATGTTGGCAGCCTACGTTGATGACGATGAGCATCTTGATCTCCTTGCTGTAGGAAATGACTATTCTGCGGAAAAGATCACGGGGAATTACGACGCGTCGCTCGGTATGTGTTTGCTTGGCGATGGCCAGGGAAAATTTAAACCTTTACGGAGCAATGAATTTATCGTTAAGGGCGATGCCAAAGGTCTTGCGGCGCTAACGACAAAAAATGGAAATACCTTTTACCTGGCTACCCAAAACCAGGACAGCCTTGTAGTATACAAGAAATTAAAAAAGGCTGCGGGCATGATTACTTTGGAACCGACAGACGCTTTTGCTACTCTGTATTATGAGGATGGCAGCCGCCGGAAACACGAATTTTATTATGGCAGTGGGTATTATTCCCAATCATCACGCCATCTTGAAATTTCCGCTGCGGTTAAAGAAGTAGTGATAACGGATTTCAAAGGAAGGAATAGAAAGCTGCTGATGCCTGTTCAGTAATTTTTACATCAAAGGCGGAACTTTACTACCTACCCTATATTATATTTTCATCCTGGCGGTTTTTCCTGAAATCGTAACTGCATTTTCCTGATCTCGTAAATCTTTCCTTCTCCTTAAAGGTACTTTCGTGTCCTAAAAGATTTATGGATGTTAAATAGGATATTTACTTTAAGCAGTGTTGCAGTTTTGGCTCTGATGACCTCGTGTAAAAAGGATGATGCTGGTCCTTCTGTTAAACCCTACACCGTTCCGCTCACCTACTCTTTCATTAAAACTCCAGATTATAGTAAGTCCAGCAGCAGGGTATATATGGCTGTAGAGCTTGATAATTACCTTAAAACGGCCAATGCCGGTTCTTCGGCTGTTGCCCTGGATCAGGCTAAGGTGGATAATATGTTTACCAATACCAACAGCCCGTTTCTGAATCCTGCGCTGAATACTGCTGGTGTAAATCTAAAAGAGGCTATATCGGATGCCCCTTTGTATAAATCACTCGCCGATAGTGTGCTGATCAACAATACCGGAACATCCGCAGCTGACGGACAGGGTGGCTTTGTACCCAGAAATGCAAATAAAATTATTGTTGGGCCTGATGGTCTTGAATACGGTCAGGCGTTTCTGAAAGGAATTATGGGATCCTTGTTCCTGAAAGAAGCAGTTAAGCTTTTAAACGAAGTTAAAACACTTTCGGCCACAGATACGGTCAATGCCCAGGCAAAATGGGATGAGGCATACGGTAATTTAGGTGTTCCCGATACGTACGATTCTTCGGTGGTTTATCTCAATACTGATCCTGTTCGTCCGTTGATATGGGGTAGTTATCTTACAGAAAGGGGGAAGGCTATCCAGGCAGGGGGAACTATTTTTGGAGCTTTTCTGAAAGGAAGAGCAGCCATCGGAGCGTATGATGTCACTGTCAGAAATGCTCAGGCAGACATTATTCTGGCTAAATGGGAACAACTGTGTGCAGTATCGGCTTTACACTATGTTACCTCTCCAACAGCATCATCCAATATTGGAAACTATGGATCACAGCTGCACGGTTTATCTGAAGGTTTTGGGTTCATTACCTCTTTAAGATACAGGGCTGCAGAGAGCAAACTCAAAGCCGCTGATTTTGAAACGCTGAATACGATCATTCACAAAAGTTTTTATGTATTGCTGAACCAGCCGGGTTTCACCGATCTGGTAACTGCTCAAAATATACTTAAGACTACTTACGGTCTTTAATTAAGTTTTAATTACCCGACTGGTTGTCTTTTAAGGGCAACCAGTCAGGTTAAACCCTCTAGCCTTCAGGCAGAGGTTATTTAATTTTATCATTAAATTGGGACGAGTGAAAAAAAGTCTTTTTTTATTATTCTTGTTGGCAGTAGGATTGATAACGTTATACTCCTGCAGTAAATCTTCCGGAACTCCTGATCCTGATCCGGTGAAAGGATTCGACAAAACTGCCATGCTTGCCAATTACGCGGACAACCTGATCATCCCGGGATATAGTGACATGCAGGCGAAAATGAATACCCTGCAGGCTGCTGCTGAACTATTTTTAAATGCGCCATCGGTCACTACCCTTAATGCGCTGAAGGCCCCCTATCTGGAATCTTATCTTCAATACCAACGCATCGAGGCATTTCAATTTGGACCTGCTGACATTGCTTTGCTTACTACTTTTCTAAATTTCTCAGGAGGGCTGGACTACAATTTTAGCACTGCAGGAGAATTCACAGGATTTTCGGTAGACACCCTGACCATAGAAAATAATATTTCAACAGGAACTTATGAACTGGCAACAATAAGCCGCAGTTCTTTTTATACACAAGGATTTACAGCATTGGAATATCTTTTCTTTTCTCCTGGCGCGTTAGAAAAATTTGCTGATAATACTGCCGCCCGCAAGCAATATGTCAGGGATGTACTTTCCCGAATGAAAACCCTTGTAGATAAGGTTTCTTCGGACTGGACCACCTACCGAAGAGTTTTTATTGGCAATACTAAAACGGACGTGGGCAGCCCGATTGCGTTTCTGGTCAACCAGCTGGCTTACCAGATGGATCTGTTAAAGGGGCCAAGGATTGGCTGGCCTTTAGGAAAACAGTCCAATGGCATTATATTCCCTGCTAAATGCGAGGGCTACTATTCCGGAATATCTATGGCGCTTGCCATAGAGAATTTAAAAAACATTAAAGCGTTATACA
>JAYUXA010000342.1:0-5376 GCA_043753245.1 Chitinophagaceae bacterium | reverse complement strand
CTGCCGGTTATTCGGCTGCGCAGATCGAACGCCTGGCGCGTCAGGTGGATTGGGACGAATTACTCACCAACCAATCTTCTCTTCGCGGAATTGTGATGCAGGAAAAAAAAGAATATAGTAAGTACGCTATAGAATTACCCTGGGTAAATAATGGATTCCGGCTTCCATCCGGGGTGCTGGAGGGCGAAGAGTTGTGGTTAAAGTTCTCCGAATTATTCTTCCCTGTTTACAATATAAAAGACTTTAAAAAATTAAGTATTCCATTTACCTGCGTTAGTGCAGACATTGCCACCGGAGAAGCGGTTGTGCTGGACAAGGGAGAGATCATTCCTGCTATACGGGCAAGTATGGCCATACCTTCCTTATTTACAGCGGTAGAGATCAACGGCCAGAGACTTATTGATGGTGGAGTAGTCAGAAATTTTCCGGTCAAAAATGTAAAGGAAATGGGTGCGGATTATGTGATCGGCAGCAGGGTTGCCATGGGTTTGCAGCCCAAAGAAAAGGTTGCCAATGCCCTGCAGATACTGTTACAGATCGTTTTCTTTAAGGAAGCAATCACCAGCAGGGAGGAGATCAAACTGTGTGACCTGTATATTCCCATGCCACTGGAAAATTATACAGCGGCGAGTTTTGGTAAAGCAAAAGAACTGATTGACTTTGGAGTAAAACAGGGAGAGGAATTGCTGCCATCCCTTAAAAGGCTGGCAGATTCACTGAACGCGATCTATGGGAAACAATACATTGATCCAAACCGGCTTCCAAAAACAGATTCTATTTATATC
This sequence comes from Chitinophagaceae bacterium, assembly GCA_043753245.1. Lineage (GTDB taxonomy): Bacteria > Bacteroidota > Bacteroidia > Chitinophagales > Chitinophagaceae > Flavitalea. The sequence goes on along the minus strand of JAYUXA010000342.1, from coordinate 4,591 downwards.
GCTTCCATCGAAATAAATGGTCTTGACAAAACCACCTCAGGTTTTTTTCAGCACACCATGGGATTCAGCACCGGAAAATACTATACGCCTTTTAAGCTGGCTCAGATGGTACGAAAAGTATTCGGCACCCGCTATTATAACCGGATCGTATATTCCTTACAGCCATTGCCTAATGGCGCGGTGCAAATTAAATTTGATGTAGGAGAAAATCCGCAGACTTTTGCCAAGCTGGGCATTCATTATAATAAATTTACCGGTATCAGCCTGATCGGAAATCTCACGTCCAGAAATTTCCTGCTGCAAAATTCCCGAAGTCTTGTATCTGTAAATCTGGGTGAAAATTTTCGCATACGTGCAGAACATCTGCAATATTTGGGAAGAGGAAAAAATATAGCACTGATACTCTCCACACAATTCGACAATATGGCAATGACCACCTACAATAATTTTATTAAAGATGGTCTGTACGGAACGCGGCTATTCAAGACCGATGCGAAAATGGAATATTCGGCAAACAGGAAATTTACTTTAGGAGCCGGAACCAGGTTCGAGTGGATACAATACAAACCTTCTATCCAATCCATCTTTGAGGTAAGGGGTAAAAATGACTTTTTTACCACCTATGGATTTTTTGCAGTAAATACACTGAATAAAAGTATTTATCCGGTAAAGGGATTAAAAATAGAGGGAGAATTTGGAGAGGTATTTAACCAGCATCCGGAAGTAATGTATTATTCTGAAGGCATACCTGTTTTTAACCCGGATTCTACCGGCATCTCCTACAACGATTACCAGCGCGTAGTGATCAGCGCCGAAGGATATACGCCGATAACCCACAAACTTACGTTATCGGGCAATTTTCAGAGTGGGGTAAATTTTAATTATAAGCAGAGTATTCTGAATGATTTTATGATCGGCGGAATGTCAGAAATAATCCGTAACCAGGTGCTTTTTGCCGGTCTGGAAGAAAATACCATCACTACTTCCAGCGTGGCTGCTGTCCAGCTTGGTATCCGCTATGAGTTGTACAATAATGTATTTATTTCCGGTAAGACGAATGCCCTGGTGCATAATTTCGTAAGTGAAAACAATCTGTTACAGAAACCAAACTACCTTACGGGGTATGCGGTGAGTTTCGCGTACAATTTTGCGCTTGGACCATTAGAGATCAGTGCAATGTATTGCGATCAGGCAAAAAGAGTACGGCCCTATATTAATCTGGGTATATCTTTTTAAATTATTTATTGCCCGGTAATATCTGCGATTTCGGAATAGGAAACTTAAGGGGTATTCTTCCGGAATTTAATTAAAAGATACGGGGATTGCGTTCCCGGCTAAATTGTTTGAATACTTATATGGCGAGTGCAGTTGTGTTTATATCTGGCTGGCAGATTTGTGTAAGCAGGCAACAGGGGAATGGTGCAGCTGTCCTTTATGCTTTAAGGGCACAAATCCTTATCTTCGCTCAACTTTTTTCCGCATGAAGGTTCTCATTAAACAAGGCAGGGTAATTGATCCGGCATCTTCTTACCACAACACTGTACAGGATGTTCTCGTTGATTCGGGAATCATTAAAAATATTGCTCCCGTCATTACAGAAAAGGCAGACCGGATAATTGAGGGAAAAGACATTCATGTGTCACCCGGCTGGGTGGATATTTTTGCCAGTTTCGCCGATCCGGGCTTTGAATATAAGGAAACACTTCACACCGGATCAGCAGCAGCTGCAGCAGGTGGATTTACGGATGTTTTTGTGATACCCAATACCAAACCCGTTCTCGATAATAAATCTCAGGTAGAATATATTTCCAGGACGGAGACCAGGATGCCTGCTACGATCTACCCTATTGGTGCTATTTCAAAAAATGCAGAAGGCCGCGAATTAGCGGAGATGTATGATATGCGTAATAGCGGTGCAATAGCCTTTAGTGATGGTACCAGCCCGGTACAGTCGGCCGGATTACTGCTTAAAGCATTACAGTATGTAAAAGCATTCGACGGGGTGATCATACAGATACCGGATGATAAAACCATTGGAACCAACGGCCTGATGCATGAGGGAATTGTTTCTACCCGCCTGGGGCTTGCGGGTAAACCGATGATGTCTGAAGAATTGATGGTAGCCAGAGACATTAAACTGGCGAGGTATACGGAGTCCAGACTTCATTTCACCGGGATCACGTCTCCCCGATCGCTGGAATATATACAACGTGCAAAAGATGGAGGGCTGAATATCACCTGTTCGGTGACTCCATACCATTTATTCTTTACGGATGATGACCTGAAAGAGTACGAGACTAACCTTAAAGTATATCCGCCGCTTCGGACAGCAGCAGAGCGAACGGCATTACATAAAGCTGTAGCAGACGGAACGATCGACTGCATTGCTACACATCACATGCCGCATGAGTACGACAGCAAAGTGCTCGAATTTGAATACGCGAAAAATGGTATGATTGGTCTTGAAACCTGTTATAGTGTTTTAAAAACGATCCTGCCTGAAATAAGTGAAACAAAATGGGTGGAATTGCTCAGTATCAATCCCCGTAAAATATTTGGCATGCCGTTAATAAAAATGGAAATAGACATGACGGCAAAAATCAGCATTTTTCAGCCGCAGGGATCTGTTACCATCAACCCAGGCTTTTTTAAATCTAAATCCATCAATTCCGGGTTTCTTGGCAACACCCTCAGTGGAAAAGTTATGGGAGTGATCAATGGAGAAAAACTATCTTTAAATTCATAAAGTATTTATTATGGAAACCAAACAAATTACAGCTGTTACAGTAGGATTAATCATCAGTCTGGCATTAATTATTATTTCACTGGTAGTTTATTTCAGCGGGATGTACATGGAATCCTGGAGTCAGTACTTTGGCTTCGTAGTAATCGTTGGAGGGATCATCTGGTCCGTTATGAATCATGGAAAAGAAAAAGAACACCATGTAACCTTTGGCCAGTTATTCCAGTTTGGCTTTAAAGTTACTTCTGTGGTGATTTGCCTGATGATTCTGTATACCCTTTTATCAGGGGTTTTATTTCCGGAAATAAAAGAAAAGATCATTGAAGCAGCCAGAACAGCTGCGCTGAAACAACCTGGTGCTAATGAAGATCAGATCGGGCAGGGCATGAATATGTTTGCCAAAAATTACAATCTGTTTATTATACTGGGAATTCTTTTCTGGTATTTAATAATGGGGGTGGTTTCTTCACTGATTGGAGCAGCAGTAACACGAAAAAATCCTCAGACTACCTTTGACAAAATCTGATTTAATCATGGATGTATCGATAGTAGTGCCTTTATTGAATGAGGAGGAATCGCTTCCGGAACTCTGCGCATGGATCGACAAGGTTGCAAAAACGCACCAATATGAATATGAAATTATTCTGGTGGACGATGGCAGTACGGATGATTCCTGGGAAGTCATACAAAAACTATCTGAACAAAATTCTGCTGTAAAGGGAATAAAGTTTCAACGCAATTATGGTAAGTCCGCAGCGCTGAATGAAGGATTTAAAGTAGTTACAGGTGAAGTTGTCATTACTATGGATGCCGACCTGCAGGATAGTCCGGATGAAATCCCGGGATTAAGGAATATGATTATTGAAGACAGGTATGACCTGGTGAGCGGATGGAAAAAAGTCAGGCACGACCCGGTAAGCAAAACCATCCCTTCAAAATTTTTTAACTGGGTCACTACCCGTTCTACAGGTATCCGGTTGCACGATTTCAACTGCGGCCTTAAAGCGTATAAATTAAAAGTCGTAAAGAATATCGAAGTATACGGAGAGATGCACCGTTATATTCCGGTAATTGCAAAATGGTCGGGATTTAAAAAAATAGGAGAAAAAGTAGTTGAACACCGCGCACGGAAATACGGCACGTCAAAGTTTGGTCTGGAGCGTTTTGTAAAAGGATTTTTAGATCTGGCATCCATATTATTTGTGGGAAGATTTGGAAAAAGGCCCATGCATTTTTTCGGATCCTGGGGAACGGTATCTTTTGTATTTGGTTTTATCGTTTCATTATACCTGAGTATTTCAAAAATTTTCTTCGACAAAACAGGCATGACCCAACGTCCGCTGTTCTATTTTGCCATACTGGCCATTATCATCGGTACCCAATTGTTCCTGACAGGTTTTATTGCAGAACTGATTGCCCGCAATGCACCGGGAAGAAATTATTATCTGGTAGAAAAGAAACTGAGGTGCTGAGAAAAATAATTATCATTGGTCCTGCATGGCCGTTGCGCGGAGGGCTGGCCACTTTCGATCAGCGGCTCGTAAAACAATTCCTCGATGAGGGTGCGGACTGTTCCATCTATTCCTTTTCCTTGCAATACCCTTCTTTTTTATTTCCTGGCACTACACAATATTCTTCCGAACCTGCACCGGAAAACCTGGAGATTCATACCTGCATCAATTCTATTAATCCCTTGAACTGGATTAAAATAGGCAACAGGATTAAAAAATTAAAACCCGACCTGGTCATTGTCCGGTATTGGTTGCCACTGATGGGTCCGGCACTGGGCAGCATTCTCCGAATTATAAAAAGCAACAGGCACACCAGGATCATTGCGATCACTGATAA
>JAYUXA010000341.1:0-5390 GCA_043753245.1 Chitinophagaceae bacterium | reverse complement strand
AGATTTCACCTGCACCAGCCTCCTGAAGACGCAATGCATATTCCACAACATCTATATCGGTCTTAACAGATCCATCGGCAATAAATACCTGGTATTTACCCCAGAGATTTTTCTTCACATCTATCGACGCAACAACCGCCTGGGCACCGAAATGTCTGGATAACTGAGTGATCAGTGAAGGATTATAGTACGATTCAGTATTGACAACAATTTTTTCAAATCCGATGGACATGATCGCGCGGGCAGTCTCAAAATCTTTTATCCCTCCGCCATAGGAAAGGGGCATAAAGCATTCGTTGGAGATATGCTGGAGCACCTCCAGATTAGGGGTACGGTTTTCGACAGTAGCCCGGATGTCCAGGAAACAAAGTTCATCTACTTCCAGTTCATTGAATATTCGCACGGTATTAACAGGATCCCCGATATATGCCGGATCTTTAAACCTGATTGTTTTTACAAGGCTGTCACCAATCAGTTGAAGGCAGGGGATGATACGGGTTTTCAGCATATTATATCCGGGCAAAATTTTCAAGCAGTTTCATACCGAACTTATGACTCTTTTCCGGATGAAACTGAGCACCATAAATATTATCATGCTTAATAACCGAATGAAAGTCTTTTCCGTAAGGGGTGGTCATTAATACATCCTCAGGTAAGGAGGCCTGAACATAATAAGAATGCACAAAATAAAATCGGGGTTCAGCAGGCAGGTCCGCGATCAGGGCACTGGCGTTGGCTTCATAGACCCTGTTCCACCCCATGTGTGGAACTTTAAGCAGCTCCTCTTCAGGAAACCGAAACCGGATGGTGGTTGCATCTATCCAGCCAAGGCCTGGAAGTATCCCTTCTTCACTGCTTTTGGTAAGCAACTGCATTCCTAAACAGATACCCAGCACCGGAATCTTTTCAGTCAGCACTTTGGTATTTAATACCTCCAGCAACCCCGACAACGCTATCCTCTCCATAGCAGCATCAAAGGCGCCAACGCCTGGCAATAGTATTTTTTTTGCCGTTGCAATCGTTTCTTTATCTCCGGAGATTTCGGACGATACTCCTATACGTTTAAACATATTACGGATAGATCCGAGATTTCCCATTCCGTAATCAATGATGGTGATCATATTATTTAATTGGAAAACAATACTTCATATAGAAACTTCTTGGAACCAGATCTGACTTCATCAGCACATAAAAAAAAGGCCTGAGTTTCTCAAATCTTTTTTTGTAGGTTTTAAACTCCGTCCAGTATTTCGGTGGCTGGTGCATGATCTTCTGAAACTCTTCTTCACTGAATCCCAATCGCTTTTTAAAATAATCCAGGAGTTCCGGTTCCAGGTAGGGCGGTTTATTGTAATATTCGTCCAATGCTTCTTCTCTTGGCATTTTCCCCATTCTGACAGAGGCGCTCAAACTGTTATTTCTATAATCTATAGAAAACTTCTTTGGGAAATAATAACTGTGGTTGAACGCAGTCATCCTGTTTTCCAAATGATGCCCCCCATAATATTGCCATCCATATTCTTTTTCCAGGAAAGCGCGCGCATCTTCTTTGGAATACTTAATATACCAGAACGGTCTTACTTTTTTTATTCTTTTAAAGGCGATCCATTTCATAAACGTCCAGAACGGCATGTTTGGAAACGTTTTCATTTTTATCTTACCAAACCGGTCGTGAATGCCCGATATATATTTACCGTCAAAATAATTTTTTCCCAGTGGGGTAATGCCTTCTGCCACAAAAGAATGGCCTTCCAGAATGTATTTTAATCCGTATTTATCAGCGGCCCTGTATAATACTTCTGCCAGTGCAAGATCAGTCGGTGCGTCAATCTCTGGAACTCCGGCAATGAAAAATGAACGGTAGATATCATCCATTTCTTTATTGTTGGTCACATGCGTGTACAGGTCAATTTTCAATTTAGAAAGGACCTTCCGGATATTCTCGGTGGCTATTGCGGTGTTCCAGGTATTATCATAATGCACTGCCAGCGGCCGGAGGCCATGTTCTATGGCCCAGTACAACATATAAGAAGAATCTGTTCCGCCGCTTACACCAATTACACAATCGTATTTTTTTCCCTTGCCGGCTTTTTTAATCTGTTCCACAATCTGCAGGAATTTGTTTTCGCCTTCGGGCAAACCAGTCTGGTACTCCTTTACCAGTTTGTCTATCATGTGGCAGTAATTGCATACCCCGTTTTCATCAAAGCTGATAGAGGGCACTGAATCGTCGTATATACATCGCGTGCATATTTTTTTTATACCCTGCATATTCATTTTTTTAAAAACCTTCCGGAATAACAGGCTTCTTCCTGATGAAAAAAACTTTCAGTCAATTGGTTATCAGCTACCATTTTAAGAAACTCTTCTTTTGAAAATCGTTTTGCATTGCTTGGCGCATACCAGTCGTAATTGGTGCTTTTGCTCAGATCAAAACCCCACTCTTCCCGCCAGAAGCATTTAATGAAATTCCAGTAAATGAATCGTTGAATATCGTAGGTGCCGCCTTTTATGCCCAGCAGTGGAATATCCGGCGACTCAAATGAAACGTTTAATTCAGATAAACGCTTACCCAGTTCGGTCAGTTGTTCAGAAAACTTCCACATGTCTTCTTTTGATATCGTGTGTGTTGCATGACGAAAATAGTCATCCAGCAATTCGCGCGGAAGTGCTTTTTTTGAATAAACATAACAGGCAAATTCACCTTTTATAGAGGTGATGTCCGATAAATGGGTAAATGTTTTTTCAGGAACTTCGGTGTGCATAATCACCTGGTCACACACTACAAAGTCTATGCTGCCGCTTTTTAGCCCGGTATCTGCAATATCACCTTTGAAAAAATATAAGTTAGGGAGATGCACGAAATTTTTGGCGGCAAGATCCACCGAATCGGAAATATCAATGCCCAGTACCAAACTATCCGGAGAAAGTTTCGCAAACAGTGCAGCCTTATAACCCAGCCCGCATCCCGTATCTATAATTGTTTTTTTAGACTGCAGGTATTTTTGCAGCACGGCCTCCGTATCAAACCCGTATAGTTGAAGAAACCATTCGTATTGAAATTCATAAAGCTTTTCAATGTTTTTATATTGTTCGGCCTCCGTCCATTTGTCACTGAATATTTTTTCCGTCTGGTCCTGATTTCCGGCACGGGTGCTATCGTTCCGGTGTACCTGAATGAAGTTACCCTCCACTGATATCGGAAACTTAAAGAGATGTTGTAGGTCTGGTGCATTCATATTTAATCAATTGGTTTGGCCGGCGAACCCGCTATTTTACTATTAGGAGGAAATGAACTGTTCACAAAACTATTCGCTCCGATCACTGTCCCCGCCCCGATAAGTACTCCTTTGGCTATGATGGTATTGGGACCGATATAACAATTGTCGCCAATAGCTACTGCAGCATAATCATAGGGCTGTGTTCCGCCGCTTGTTGCCCATGCTACACTATCATGCGAATAGATCTGAACTCCGGCAGATATACTGCAGTTAGCTCCTATTTCCAGTTCTCCCGATCCATCGAGCACAGTAAAAGGTCCGATCCAGGTATTTTTTCCTACTATTATCTTTCCGAAAATGCAGCAGCTGTCGTACACAGAAGCCCCTTCTCCAAAACCAAGATTGCGTGCACGCTGCCATCTGTCGGACAGCACCTCGTTCAACGGCAGTGAACGGTTGAACTGTGTGAGCAGCTGCGCATCCAGTGCAGCACGAAGTGCATCCATATCTCTTAATAACTGATCAAGTGAAGGATCGTTTAAAACCGGTATGTTTTTTCTACTATTCAGTTTATTCTACTCTTTCGCCGTTTAAAAATATCCTGCACCACCATTCAAAATTCATCAGGCTCCACAACAACAGCCGGTGGTTTATTTTTTTATCTATGTGTTCGTGAATCATTTTGGAAATAAATTCCTGATTAATAAATTCCGAACTGATGGTTTTTTTATTAAGCAGCAACTTTTTCATATAAGCTGCATTCTCCCCTCTGTACCAGCTTTCGTCCGGCGCGGAAAATCCCTGTTTCTTCCGGTTAATGATCTTAGCCGGAAGAATGTCTTCCATAGCACGCCTTAAAATATTCTTTCCATCATCAAACTCAGTATACAACGATCGCTTGTCCCTGAATTCATTCTCATCGATCCTTTTCATCATTTCCAGGTTGCCGAGCTTGTGCTTAACCGGAATCTTCTGGGCAAAATCCACCAGCTCATTGTCCAGAAAAGGAAATCTTTCCTCCAGTCCGTGCGCCATGGATAATTTATCGCCCACCAGCAGCAGTCCCGGTAAAAATGTTTTAATTTCAAAATACAGGGAATTATTAATATGATTTTCAGGAGAATCATATTTTAATTTATCATTAAAGAGAAAAACTTTTTCAAAAATTTCCCTGGGGCCGTTTAAATTTATTTTAGATAACACACTGCCGGTAAACACGGTTTGCATCTGACCTGCAGGAACCATGCGTTGCCAGAAATCATAATACTGATTAAAGAAATCCTGTTTGCTCAGGGATTTAAAAATCCGGTAATACCGCCAGGGATAACCGCCAAATAATTCATCCCCGCCCGTACCCTGGAGACAAACCTTTACAAATTTGGAAGCAAGTCTGGATATATAATAATTAGGGTAAGACATCCCCACCCGGAGATCTTCCAGATGCCAGACCAGCCGTGGTAATGACCAGCTCAGATCTCCGGCGTTGATCACCTGCTCATAGTGTTCCGATTTGATAAAATTTGCCGTGAGTTCGGCATCACGCCGTTCATCGTAATTGGCTTCTACCCCTGTTACTTCACTCATATCAAAGCCACAGGTAAAGGTATACAGCCGGTTAATGTGTTTTGATGCCGTCACTGCTATGGAGCCCGAATCCATTCCTCCGGAAAGATAACTGCCTATCGGAACATCGGCCACCATTTGCCGTGCGACAGCATTGGAGAACAACCGATTTGTTTCTACCCGGGCATCTTCAAAACTGATCTTATCGTCGGTTTTTGAAAAATCATAATCCCACCAGGAGTGGTGCTGCACTTCTGTACAGGATGCATTGATCTTTACCGTATTGGCCTGCGGCAGCATATACACTCCGCTAAATAAGGTCTGGTAGCTGAATTGATTTTGAAAAGTAAAATATTCATTCAGAGCACCATAATTCAATTGCAGATCAAAAACAGAATGGGTAAAAAAGGCTTTTATTTCAGATGCAAATAAAAGTGTTCCATCTTTAAGATAATAATACAACGGTTTAACCCCATAGCGATCCCTGCTGAGCCACAGTTCCCGGGTTTTTGTATTCCATGCTCCAACAGCAAACATTCCATTAAGCCGTTCAAAAAAAGAAGGCCCATACGCTGCAAGCCCTTCAACGATCACTTCGGTATCGCC
>JAYUXA010000340.1:0-5403 GCA_043753245.1 Chitinophagaceae bacterium | reverse complement strand
CCATCCAGTGCCTGTATGCTCCTGAATTCAGCAGTCATAGTGAAGGCATTAAACTGATATCAGTCCTTAAATAATGCACACGGAATTTTTAATCATCGGTCAGGGGATCAGCGGAACATTCCTTGGATGGAATCTGCAAAAAGCAAACCGGTCTTTTATCACAATTGATAATGGAGACCATCAGTCTGCTTCACGGGTAGCCGCCGGAATAATTAATCCGGTTACCGGCAGGAGAATTGTGAAGACCTGGATGATTGATGAACTGCTTCCTTTTGCGCTGCAACAATATCAATTATTAGGTGATGAACTCGGCATCGTAGCTGTTACTCAAAAAAATACGATTGATTTTTTCCCATCCCCGCAGATGCTGATAGCATTCAGAGAACGGATAAAAGAAGATACTACTTATCTCTCGCTGCCAGATGATACTACTCAGTACCGTTCATTGTTTAATTATGATTTCGGATATGGAGAAATAACGCCTTGTTATGCAGTAAATCTTTATGAACTTTTGCCGGCGTGGCGAAAAAAGCAACTGCTGTTAAATCGATTGATGGAAGAAGATTTCAATATTGATCAGTTGATCATCAGCGATTCTATTCAGTATAAAGATATTACAGCCGACAAAATAATATTCTGTGATGGTATACAAACAGCAGAAAACCCCTTCTTTAAAAAGCTTCCTTTTGCAATAAATAAGGGAGAGGCGCTGCTTATTGAAGCCGATGGTATTCCTGCTAACAGGGTATTTAAGAAAGCCCTGCATCTGATACCTGTAAAAGAAACTGTTTTTTGGGCAGGATCTTCTTATGAGTGGAATTTTGACCAGGCAGGTCCCTCGGAAGCCTTCAGGGATAAAACGATGCAGCAATTAAAATCCTGGATCAAAGTACCATTTAAACTACTGGACCATATCGCTGCGTTGCGCCCTGCCACTATTGAGCGGCGTCCTTTTGTTGGCATTCACCCGCATCATACCCAGGTAGCAATTCTTAATGGCATGGGAACAAAAGGATGTTCGCTGGCACCTTACTTTGCTGATCAGCTGGTTAACCTGCTGATCAGCGGCATACCTGTACTGCCTGAAGCGAATATCAACCGCTTTACCAGAATATTACACTGATCATGCAGCCATTTTTGCATTCAGATACACTTCCATGGGATCCTGTCTGAGCAATTTAGACATTGCATCGTATAATGAAGGGAGTTCATGTTTCATACGTACAGGATTTTCAAAGAATACCTCCACACTCACGGCCCAGAATTCATGATAATTTATGCCGGCATATTCTCCCAGCAGTGTTTTTGTTCCTTCCTGTATGGCATTAAAAATAGGTCTTGCCACCTTCGAGAAGTTCTTAAACTCTTTTTTAAAATGTTTATCTTCTTCTGTCTGCGTGATAAAATTTACATAGGCGAGTGCATGCCCCATTTCATGCAATCCAACATTGCAGTTGGGTGTATGGCCATTGACTCCTTTTATAAAATTATCCCAGGATAAATATATTCCGCTGTGATCCACATGGCCTTGAAAAGGCCTCGAGTAAAATCCATAGTGGTAATCATCCCTGAGCACATAAATGTCCCTGAAATAATTCATTTGGTACTTTTCCAGTCCCAGCGTCAGCTGCACCGAAACGGCGCTAACCAGAATGGGCATTTCGGGACTTTCGGTAACTTCTATATAATGAAACTTTTTTGAGCGGAGGAAGAGGTAGGTACGAAATAAAAATTTACGCTGGTCGGCGATGGCTAATTTATTGTAGTATTTCAAATGTCTTGAAACAATGGAATGATAAAATGTTTCCTGGGAGAGGAACAATTTATACTGGCGTTTGACATTTAATCTGTTAAACCATTCTATTGCCGGTGTTTGCAGTATGATCATTCCTACGATCAGAGCGAATACGAATACAATTTCCATGAGGGCACATTTTTCTTGTGAAACAGTGGTACGATGCGGTTAAGCGGCCTTTCACGGAAATTGGAATAAATGTGGTCTTTCTGGAAAAAGGAGGAGAGTACTTACAAAGTATAAACTTTTTCTGAAAAATGAAAGCTTTTGGCAAAAACTGCTGCGCCTCTTTTATGTACCTTCGCGGCGCTTCCGGTTAACTGGCTGGGGTATAACGAGTAACGACCTAATTATAATCAATTTACAATGTACAGAACGCATACCTGTGGAGAATTAAGAGTAAACCATGCCGGAGAACAGGTGACGCTTGCAGGCTGGGTACAAACCGTTCGTAAATTCGGCAGCATCACATTTACCGATCTGCGGGACAGGTACGGCATCACCCAGCTAGTATTTGGTGAAAACCTCAACAATTCCCTTGCAGAGGCGTCCATTGGCAGAGAATATGTTTTGCAGGTTACCGGCACCGTCCGGGAACGAAGCAACAAAAACGACCAGATCGCCACTGGTCATATTGAAATAGCGGTCGTTTCCTTTACCGTGCTCAACAAATCCATTACTCCTCCGTTTACAATTCAGGACGACACTGATGGAGGGGACGATATACGTATGAAATTTCGTTTTCTGGACCTGAGAAGGAATGAGCTGAAAAAGAACCTGGAGCTGAGGTATGCGGTCAACCGCTCTGCCAGGAATTATCTCCATGAAAACAGCTTCATGGATATTGAAACACCATTTCTGATAAAATCCACTCCGGAAGGGGCACGAGATTTTGTGGTGCCCAGCAGAATGAATGCCGGTCAGTTTTACGCTCTTCCCCAATCTCCGCAAACATTCAAGCAACTGCTGATGGTAAGTGGGTACGACAGGTATTACCAGGTGGTCAAATGCTTCAGGGATGAAGATCTGCGGGCCGACCGCCAGCCTGAATTTACGCAGATCGATTGTGAAATGAGTTTTGTAGACCAGGAAGACATCCTCCATATGTTCGAGGGACTGATCAGGCGTATCTTCAAAGACGTCAGAAATATCGATTATACAGAGAACATTGCCCGTATCAGCTGGGAAGACGCGATGTGGCATTACGGGAACGATAAACCGGATATCCGCTTTGAGATGAAAATTGCCAATCTTAAAAAGCCCGGTTCTGTTTATACCGAAAAAAATGACCAGGCTTCTTTAATAAACGATGCCGGATTTGTGGTCTTTGATAGTGCAGAAACAGTTCTGGCTATTGCAGTACCAGGTAGCAGTGCCTATACCCGCAAACAAACCGACGAACTCACTGAATGGGTGAAGCGCCCTCAGATTGGAATGAAAGGACTCGCTTATATTAAAGTGCTTTGCGAAGACGGAAAGGGTCAGCCGGACACAACTATTGTGTACAAAAGTTCTATTGATAAATTTTACAGCCGTTTGCAGTTAAAAGCCATTGCAGACAGTGCCGGAGCTCAACCTGGCGATCTGGTCTTGCTGCTGGCTGGTCCAGAAGAAAGAACCCGTAAAGCGATGAGTGAACTGCGTCTGGAACTGGCTCAACGCCTGGGCCTTCGGAAAAAAGAAGATTTCCGCTTGTTGTGGGTGCTTGATTTTCCCTTGTTTGAATATGCAGAGACGGAAAACAGGTGGGTAGCCCGGCATCATCCGTTTACTTCCCCTAAACCGGACCATATAGCGGTAATGATCAATAATTCTCCTGAGATAAAAAATGCGACTGACTACCTCGGTCATCCGTATTCCGGCATTAAGGCAAATGCGTACGATATGGTTTTAAATGGAAATGAGATCGGTGGCGGATCCATCCGGATCTTTCAGCGCGATCTTCAGGAAAAAATGTTCACGGCCCTGGGGATGACGAAGGAAGAGGCCCTGTTTAAATTTGGTTTTCTGCTGGGCGCTTTTGAGTATGGTGCACCTCCCCATGGTGGTATTGCTTTTGGATTCGACCGGTTGTGTGCAATACTTGGTGGCAGTGAAAGCATACGCGACTTTATTGCATTTCCAAAGAACAACAGCGGCAGGGATATGATGCTGGATGCACCTTCTGCTATTGATGCTTATCAGTTACAGGAGCTGTCTATAAAAATTGCGATCGCTGCGGAGAAGTAGAAATAAAGGGTAGTGCCGGCAGGGTGGTAAATTAATTAACGATGTACCTTACAGCCCATGCCACAACCTACAGTTCCTCCTCTCGCAGAGCGGATGCGTCCAGTGACACTGGAAGCGCTTTTTGGTCAGGAACATCTTGCGGGGAAAGGAAGTATTCTCCGGACATCAATTCAGAGTGGTAAGGTTCCCTCCATGATTTTATGGGGACCTCCCGGTACGGGTAAAACAACTATCGCTAATATCATTGCCCATGCCCTGTCGGTTCCCTTTTATACATTAAGCGCCATCAGTTCGGGTGTAAAAGAAATACGGGAGGTCATTGCTGCTGCAGAGAACCAGCAAAAAGCGATCCTGTTCATTGATGAAATCCACCGGTTTAATAAAGGTCAGCAGGATGCATTATTAGGAGCGGTTGAAAAAGGAACAATTACTTTGATAGGTGCTACCACTGAAAATCCTTCTTTTGAAGTCAACAGTGCACTGCTTAGCAGGTGCCAGGTATATGTGCTCAGATCTTTATCTAAAATAGAACTTAATGAATTGCTGTTGCTGGCACTCCGGCAGGATGAATTTTTAAAAGCAATCCGGGTAGAATTAAAAGAAACGGATGCACTAATCACCATTTCGGGTGGTGATGCCCGTAAGTTGTTGAATCTGCTTGAGATAGTGGTCAATTCCTTATCAGAAGCATCTGCAACACCTATCGTTATCACAGATGAAAAAGTTATGGAGATTGCGCAGCAGAGGGTTGCGTTGTATGATAAAAGCGGGGAGCAGCATTACGACATTATTTCTGCTTTCATAAAATCCATACGGGGCAGTGATCCTAACGGCGCCGTATATTGGCTGGCGCGAATGATCGAAGGAGGTGAAGAGGTGAAATTTATTGCACGAAGGCTGGTTATTCTGGCAAGTGAGGACATTGGCAATGCCAATCCAACGGCATTGGTGCTGGCGAATACTACTTTTGATGCGGTAAATAAAATAGGGTATCCTGAATCCAGAATAATTTTAGCACAGTGTGCCATTTATCTGGCCTCCTCTCCTAAAAGCAATGCTTCTTATATGGCCATCAATGATGCGTTGGCTGCAGTAAAATTCAAAGGTGATTTGCCTGTGCCGCTGCACTTAAGAAATGCTCCGACAAAGCTGATGAAAAATATGGATTACGGCAAGGATTATCAATATTCCCATTCGTACGACAATAACTTTTCCCGGCAGGAATACCTGCCTGATGGTTTAGCCGGAAAGGTTTTTTATGAGCCTGGTAAAAATCCAAGGGAAGATGAACTAAGAAAATACCTGAAGCAGTTGTGGGTGGAGAAGTACAAGTATTAGATCTCTGAACGATCGGTATCCTGTGTGCTGAATTAGTAGGA
>JAYUXA010000339.1:0-11277 GCA_043753245.1 Chitinophagaceae bacterium | reverse complement strand
GAAACCATTTTTCATAAAAATGGTAGGAACCCAAACTGATCACTACGGAGAATAACAATGCCAGTACGATCATTGCTGCTGACACCCAGGCGAGAGACCCGTCCAGATGCAGTACATTCATGACCTTGATTGCCACGTACAACCCCAGGAAATGGAGACAATATAATCCATAAGTATAAATGCCCAGTTTACTGATCATTTTAAACCTGTTCATTTTAAACAGGGAATTTTTTGCAAAATTCTGTTCCAGGATAATCAAACCAAATAAGGAAGCGATCACCAGCCGTTCGAAGACAACAGCAAACCCGGGAGGAAACAATACATCTTTATACAAGGTTACCCCAAGGGTCAGGATATAAATCAGGGAAATAGCAGGTTTACTGATGTTTTCAATAAACGATTTAAATTTATTTTCATACGAAACCAGGTACGCAAATAATCCGCCCAATGCCATATCTCCTATCACCGAAAAAGTGTGGAAATAACGGATGGCGAACTCATGATCATTGTCTCCCGTATGGAAAGATCTGAACAGGAGAGACAATCCCATAATAACCGGAAACACATATTTATAAAATTTAAGCGGAACGATCTTAAGAATCAGGGGCCAGGTCAGGTAAAATTGTTCTTCTACTGCTACAGACCACAATACAGACAACAGCAATGCATCGGGCTTATCCGGCCAGGTATGCATGATGTCAAAGTTTGCTGCATAAAAAATGTAATAAAATACATTTGCATTTTCGGCGACAGGTTCTCCGCTAAAATGTTTTAAAAGACCAAATGCTACAAATCCTAAGAATACACACATATAATACAACGGCCAGATCCGCAGTATTCTTCTAACGTAAAAATTAGGCACATGTATGGTGCCGGTAATTTCCTTTTCCTTAATTAATAAATATGTGATTAGAAATCCGCTGAGAACAAAAAAGAAGTTTACACCAAGGTTTCCATGCCGGAAAAGAAATTCGATCATTTCATACACCCGTGGAGAGGAATCTTTGAGGTAACTGAATATCGACAAATGTCCATGGTAAAGAAATACAACCAGGAAAGAGATGAACCGTAATCCGTCAAGGTTAGGAAAGAATATTTTCGCCTTAGCCATAGGTGGTGTTTGCTGCATATTATTTTTTCCTTACGGTTAAGCGTATTAATTTTTTTCAATTATCTGAGGGTTGATGGAGGAGATCGGCTCTTCGGGAGCAATCTTTCCCGGACCTGTCTTCCACACCTGCTTCCCGTCACGGTTCTCTGAATTTGGATTCTTCAGAGTAAAAAGCCACCACATGCCCATCCGGTCGGTAACATTGAAAAAAACAATGGGCACACCGATACCTAAAACCGTACTTACGCCCAGCAGCACGAAAAAATTATCGTAATGTATAACATTTCTGAAAAAGATACGGGTGGATGCCGTTACTGCCAGATGTATAGCATAAATATAGAGGGAATGGTACCCAATTATTCGTACGAACTTTAAAATGTTCAGCTTTTGCAGCAGGAAAGAACAGTGGATAAGAAATGCGCCTCCAATGATTCCAACAATTAAGAAAAAGGACGGTAGCTGGTTCTGGACATAATAATCCGGTTGACGGTAACCAGATTCAATTCCATGACCCATGTTGATCCTGGTAAAAAAGAATTCCAGCAGTACAAACAAAGGAGCAAAGATCAGGAAGGTTTTGGTAGAACTGAATATCCTGTAATTTTTAGCATCCAGAATCATTTTACCAAATGCATCGCCAACAGCAAAGAAGATGTAATAGAAGAAGATATCCAGCACGAAGAAATGGCCGCCCTGGTCGTTGTACCTGAAATAACCGGTAATCGAAAATAACAGGATACCCAGCAACACCTGGTGTAGCAATTTAAACTTTCCATACACTTTTAAGATCGCATATAAAGAACCGGTAAAAAACAAAGTATGCAGATACCAGAACTGTTCGATCTGCCTTGGCATGATCAACAGGTTCAGGTAATCGATTGGTTTACGGTCTGCATTAACATATTTTGAAAATATGAGTTGTAAGGTTATCTGAATAGTGCCCCATACCAGTAAAGGCCAGACAATGGTTTTAAATCGGGAGGAAATGTATTCTCTGACGCCTTTTTTAGCCAGTGCGCCGGAAAGAAAAATACCGGAGACGATAAAAAACAAGGGCATCCTGAAACTGAAAAAGAATACATCGAGGAATTTCAACCAATAATACGGATAAGGTGTACCTGCAGGATGCAGGCCTTCCTGCACATGCCTGAAGGTAACCAGAATAATACAAATACCTTTCGCGTAATCAATCCAGGCATACCGGTCATGCCCTAATGTCCTGTTCGGGTTGAAAAAGAGATCTTTCAGTTGCACACCATTGATTTTCGGGGGAAGATATAATATTTTTATGATCCTGTTGACTTGCCTTAAGAGAAAGGGCGGGTAGCTATTGCTGCTCCCGCCCTTTAAATACTAGTTTTTAGATCTGATCACTTTATTTGCCTGTATGGTTTTGCCATTTACGTTCAGTGCTATGATGTATACTCCTGTATTGGCCATCCTGGCTTCAGCGCCGTTGAGGCTTAGGGTAGTAGTACCTGCAGGAAGCTTACCAAAATTTTTGTGGTAGCTTATTCTGCCCGACAGATCGTAAACATCCATGCTGATATTATTACCGGCAGATGTATTGTTGAAATCCAGGTTGATAAAATCAACGAAAGGATTTGGATACATTCTGGCATTAACCGAGCTGAATCTGTTGTTTAACTGGTTGGCTGCATTTCCGTCCTGCCCCAATACTTCCGCCAGTGCAGTAGGGTTGGAAAGAATAAGGTTCATGTTTGAGCCTCCCTGAGGATCACTGTAATCCTGAACAATGAATCCTCCATTAAATCCATACTGTGCTTCCTTAGTGGTAGAAAAATCCAACAGCAGTTCGCCGTTATCATCCGGAACAAGATCACTCAGGTAAACCATTTTGCTGCCGTTAAGCCAGGAGTTGAGGTAAACTGTTTTACCATTCACGGTATAGGTAGCCGTATAGTTTCCCTTCATCCATCCCGGATTGCTGGAGCTTCCCCAGAATCCAATGCGGTAACGTCTTGACTGATTTAATCCTATCAGTTTAAACTGCGATAACTGTGTATTGTCCAGCCAGAAATTCGATGCAAGGGCCAGATCTGGTACAGGTCCTGAATTGTTTCCGGTTACAACACCTGCAGTAAATTCTCCGTTGAATATTTTTGTCAGCACAAGACTCAGCCCTGAAACCGTTCCTGACTGATTGATCAGGTTAGTGAAAGTAGATCCTTCAATAGTCGGTGAAGAATAAATGTTGTTCCATGGGTACGGTGCATCGGGCATCGTATAGTTAAAGTTTACTGATACCAGGGAAGCCGGTGTAATGGCTTTTGTCCGGTTGCTATAATCTGACAATGCGCCACCTGAATTCTTCGCTCTTATTCTGAACCAATACTTGGTGTTCGCATTTAGTCCAATGTACTGGTATTCTGTGGTATTTGCAGGAAGACTTACAGACACCTGGTTGGTAGTAAAAAGGGAGTCGGAAGCTCTTTCCAGCAGGTAACCATCAAGGACCGCTTCATCAGCAGTCCTGTCAGACCAGCTCAGATTGATAACGTTGCGGTTTAATGGTTCTGCATACAGGTTAACCGGATTAAGTATCGTGATAACAGCAGGATCATATTCTTCCAGTACAAGTGCATTCAGGTAACTGACGGAAAGACCGGTAAGCCTGGTAGCAGTGATCGTAATCTGACCGTTCACAGGGCTAAGTCCATTCAGATTTGCACTCAGATGCATATTATACCTGGCATTTAAAGTGTCTTTTACCGGGCCGGATGCATATTCAACCAGAGCAGTGGCCCCTTCGTTCATACTTCCAACGATCACTACATTATATTTCAGCGCATTATTCAAATTATCAAGACGGAACGTTTTTGGTGCGGTGATATCCACGAGACCACTTTGCAATACCGAATCAGGATAGATACCGGAATTGTTGCCGGTAAGATGCCCCATGTCTGTAAGACCACTCCATGGTGAAAGAGAGTTAATCACAAATGGAGTAATGGTATTGCTTTCATCTTTCAGATTTGCTAAAAAAACGCCTGAACCTTTCGTTCCTAACCAGTTGTTCCATGGTGCAGGTGCAGTTTTGGTCAGGCTCCCGAAATTCACAAAAACAGATCTTGTGTTTTTATCGGAGACAATTAGGGTGATGTTCCTGAAAGAAGATGCGCCCTTATTGTCTGTCGCTTTCAGCGTAAGTGTGTACACCCCGATATGGTCTGTATTTGGAGAAGTGGTAATTCTGAAACCAGATCCACCCATATCCTGAAGGCTGATAAAAGAGTACGCAGTTTCAAGAGACACAGATACTACATCTCCCGGATCATCCGTGATGGTAAAATCACTGGTCACTACTGCATCCGTCTTTACGTTTATTGTTGCCGGTGAATTGATCATCGGTGCATTATTTCCGGTAGTTACTTTTATAGTATCGCTGGAAATACCCATTCCGCCTCCGTTCACACCTATCACATAGTAAAAGTAGCTGGTTTGAGGGGCTACCACCAGATCGTTGTAGCTAACACTGTCTTTATTTGTTGCGCCATTATTCAGCAGAGTATACACTTCGTATTTTGTACTGCCACGGAAAATATAATACCCTGTTTCATTGTAAGCGCGGTCCTGCCATTTTAAATTGATACCGGTATTCGCCACATGAGCGCCAGTTAAATTCAATGGTTTGGCAGGTGGCAATACATCCGCAAAATTCGCTCTCACCACCAGTGCATTCAATATGCCGCCTCTGGTTGTTCCTGGATCACCAATAAGGGTTATCACTACATCTCCGGAAGCATTCGGCTGAATATTTTTCAGCGTATCTACGCCCGCGCCATTATTATAGGCGTTACGTATAATAGAAGCAGCGTCTATTTTATACGTTATAAACATATTAAAGGAAATCGACGACTGAAACAAAATGTTGTAGGTTCTTAAAGGTTCCAGCCCGGATATTTTCAGTTGAATGGTATCCTGCGCATTGCTGTTTGTGGTCAGGCCCCATGATATACCGTCTCTGACAACAGCGTCGGGAAAAGGACCGCTGTTACTGCCTGTTGTAATACCGCCTGTTGATGCCGCTACTGTTCCTTTTACAATACTTAACGTTACACCAGTCAGGTTTCCTTTGTTATCTGCTATCTGTGCATGAGTGAATCCGGGAGCAGCGATATTGACACTGTTCCAGGTAGGAACCTGAGCACTGGTAAACCTAAAATCAAACTGCAGGATCTCATTCGGTTCTTTATCATTTACAGTGAGGTTTACTACTCTGCTGGTCCACGCCCCAAAACCGTCGTTCAGGTTAATGATTACGGTATAGGTTCCTGATTCTGAAAAATTAGGGCTGAAACTTAATAAACCGGTACCATTATTATTATTTACAAACGATGCAAAAGAAGGCAAACCTTCAAATGACCATATCATTGCTGCGGTACCATTATTATCCGTTCCGGTAAGCGGAAGGAGGAATCGTCCGCCTTCATTAATTACACTGTCTTTAGCCCCATTCAAAACCGGAACATCATTACTGTTTACTTCAAGTGTGAAAGCAGAAGTATCCCTGCCGCCATTTCCATCATTAGCATAAAGTGTGATCCTGTATGAACCTCTTCTGGCTATGCTTGGGGAGAACGTAATGGTAAAGTTGCCGCTGCTCGTATTCTGAATAGTAGCAAATGCAGGCAGATTAGCACTGGTGAACGTAAGCAGGTCACCGTCTACATCTGAGGCAGATACCGGAAGCACCACAGTGGTTGCATACCTCATGGTAAAGTCGCGGACTTTTTTAAATGCAGGCTTGCTGTTCTTTGTGATTGCACTGACTTCCGGTGTAAAATCGGATGGCGCCGAAATTCCTTTCGCGCGTATCTTATAATAATAGGTAATGTTGGCAAATAAAGCAGTATCGGTAAACAGTATTTGTGAACTGTCGCCTGCACCTACAGTTGCGATCAACCTGTTGTTTGTTTTGTCGCCGGAAGAACGCCAGATCTCAAAGCCGGTCTCATCAGAAGAATTATCATTCCAGCTTAATAGCACCGCGTCTGTATTCAGTGCAGTAGCCGTTAGTGCAGTTGGAATGACAGGAGCTGCCGGAGCAGCTAATGTAAGGGCGGAAGAGGGTATAAATATATTCTGCCGGAGACTATCTATTTCAGAAGCTGATAGTGCACCACGGATGATGTACAGATTATCAATTGAGCCTGTCCAGGTGGAGTAACCCGTATTGTCATTAAAGGCATTTGTATTGCCGGTATTTCCTATCCTTGAGGGACTCACTGAATTGGCCACTGTACTAAATGCAAGTGATGTATTTGATTGTACAGATACTCCATTTAAATATAAAGTAATGGAAGTGGCATCATATACAAGTGCAACATGATTCCACTGGCCGGATATCCAGTTGGTGTTGCCTGCAAAATTGCTTAAGGTCACAGCCGTCCTTGAAGATCCACTGGCGATTCCACCAATCAGATCATTGTTGTTAAACCGCAATGCCATACCATTATCTAAACCCCCAATGTCAATAAGCATCCGTTTACCCGAAGTAACAGTTGGCTTAATCCATAACGCAATGGACCGCCTGTTGTATCCTCCTAAAGATGGAAATCCGCCGGTGCCCGTATTAAAGGAAAGCGACCCGCTGTTAGCAATGGCTACGGCGTGAGAACCTTCTGCTTTATCAACGCTGTTGTAGCTGGTATTTGTTGAGGTCAGTGTGTAGGCAGCAGTTCCGTTAGCGTCTGTAAGCGTACTGTTGAATTTATAATTAGCCTCTGTGTAAGAGAATTCAAAAGGAGATGCTCCAGTTGTATTAATGGCACGTACTTTATAAAAGTACCTTGTATTTGCTACCAATCCTGAATCGTTGTACGAGGTAACATTTGCACCGGAAGTAAATACCGCTGCGAAAGTTCCGGTCATAGACGTAGAGCGAACTATTTCAAATCCTGTTTCATCGCTGCTGTTGTCTTTCCAGTTGAGTCGTATCTTATTGTAAGATACAGGTGTTGCCACAAGAGTGGATGGTTGGGCAAGTGGTCCGCCACCTACATAATTATCGTCCAATGCAAGAAAATTTTTCGGTATACGTTCCCGCGCCAGGCCTGTTCCTGTACTTGACCAGTAAATGCTGATCTCTTCATCTGCGCCAGAAATTTCCGCATACCCGATCGCTATCGAATGATAACCCTGTGTCAGGTATTTCGTTCCTGTTTTAATACCCAGGCTATGTGCTCCGTCATTATTCACCAGCGCAGTGGCTGAGAAAGAATAAGGAACATCCAGATACAATTTACTTCCGTCATCAGAAGCTGTTTCAAAAGTATAGGTACCGCTAAGAGGAATATAAATACGACCCTGCCATAAAAATGCATAATTGTCAGCCTGCGTTCTGATAAGACCAGCCTGATCGGAATTAACCGTATCGGTAATGCCGTCCTTAGCCACAGGTTCAGTATTGAAATCCGGCAGATTAGGGTTGTACGTTCCATTGAAATACTTGTAACTCAAACCCTGCCGGTGGGTGTATCCGATTACCTGGCTGCTTGCCGGAGAAGCATTGCCTGCCTTGTCAACCGATCTCACTACAAAAGTGTAGGAAGTAAGGCTATCAAGATTAGCTACCGGGAAAGACAGGTCAGAAGTGCTGTACATCTTTACTCCGCTTACATAAATATCATAGCGTGCAATTCCGACATCATCTGTACCGGCACCCCATTTTAAGAATACGGTTCCCGAGTTGCTGCCTTTATATTCTAAGTTAACAGGCGCAGTAGGTGCTTTATTATCAATCTCTGTTACGGCAAACGCTTCATTACTGGCCGCAGCTGCCCCATTAGTACCGATAGAACGGATGATGTAAAAATATTTAGTATTAGGAATTAATGCGGTATCCTGAATGGTAATTGCATTTTGTGCTGCAATTCTCACCAGCGAATAAGGTCCGCCAGCTTTCACTGCGCGGTATATTTCAAAACCGGTCTCATTTACGGATGCATTAGGATTATCGCTCCAGTCTAACCGGAGTGCGGTTTGTGAAACGGCAGTTATACTTAAATTTTTAGCCGGATCGGGTTTTGGTGTTCCTGCTGCAGAAGACACTTTAAAGATGGGGGAAAACAAGGTTCCGCAACCGAAGGGCTCCGAGTATCTCGCTTTGTAGGAACCTGCAGGGGCATCATAGATCTGTGCATTGCTTACCAGAATATTGTCTGTAGTTCTGTACCATTGATAGTTCTGGTAACCGCCTGGCATCTGCAACTGCACCGATGTTTTACCATCAAGCGAAGGAAGCACGGAGCTCTTCATGCCTACTACAGTGATGGGTGGCGTTTGGGTAATTGGTTTTGCTTTGATCACAGCAGGTTTAGGAGACCAGTCGGACCATGGTCCGGTAGCGGTTCTTCTAAACCTTACCCGGTAGCTGCCAAACGCTTTAACAGTAATTTCATTTCCGTTAAACGAAATAATAGAAGCATTATTAATAATCGTATTGGCAGTATTGATGCGGGTAGCGATAGTAACGCTGTCTTTCTGCCATTCGTACGCGTAAAAACCATTTGTAATGCCCAGTTTTGAACTAATGGCAGAATCCGGACAAAACTCGAACCGGTTAAAAAATATTAAGGGATTGGCCTTGTGTACGCTATTCATAAATGGAAGAAAATCCACTTCCCGCCAATGCCTGTACCAGGATGCATGACCTAGATCATCATACAATGAACGCCGGATGGTTCCTCCTAAGTTCTTAAAGGAGGTTTCAGTATAAAGTGCCATGGTAGGGGAGGGATTGGTATCCTTTCCACCAGTGGCAAGCCATACCGGGAGATGTACAAGTGCACCGTAATTCATCACCAGCCCTGCGGCTGAAGTAGGTGCTATTCCCGCAATCCTTGTTGGAAAAAATTCAGCCATTTTCCAGCAGGCAATACCACCACCAGACAGGCCATCTACGAACAAACGGTCATTATCCGCATTTACATATTTTACCAGGGAGTCAAATATCGTAATGATCGAATTATAATACGCACTTTGTCCGCCTCCCCATTCCCCCCAGCAGCCCGCATCCACAGAACGCAGTTGCGGGTAAAATAAAAATCCGTCAAACTTATCGTCATCAACGGCATCCATGAACAATTTACCTCCTAAGGAGAGCTGCTTTTCATTATTATATATTCCTCCATTTGACGGGCAGCCTACTTCCCCCGCACCATGCATAAAAAGCATGACCGGATATTTTTTTCCCGCACTATCGGGGTTAGCGTAACTTTTAGGATACTTCAAACGAAAGGAAACCCTTGCATTAAAATACCGTATAAAATAGGCTTTATAAGAACTGGGATCAAAAGATCCCGTTCCTGTACTAACCCCATTGGTTGCTACGCTTACCCACTTTTGCAAACCAACGATGTTGGAATCCGGTTTTGCAGCCGAACCATAGGACGCACCTGCAGTATAACGTACAGTTGGATCGTTAGGGTCGAAGACGTTTTGCGAAAAATTCTGGGCAGCGATTCCCACTAAGATGAGGACGAGAAGTAAAATTCTCTTCATAAAAAGTATAATTAACGGTTAGGGCATCTATGACAAAAGTCATAAAAGGGTTGTTGGAGGATATCTCTTCTTGAACCAGATAAGTAAGAAAATCAGGGGGTTACTGGTGGTTTGAAGAATAGAAAGTAAAACACTTTTGGCTTTCAGGGGATTGTTGGAGAACCTTCTCAGGTGGGTACAAAACTAATAACATTTTCTGAAAAGTGAAATAATTTGGCTGATATTATTCTTTTTCCTATCTACGTTGAATCTATGCATATGGTTGTTGAATTCATTTTTTGGGCCTGCCTTTGTATCTTGTTTTACACCTATGCCGGATACCCGGTATTGCTTTTTCTATTGGTAAAAATCCGGGAAACACGGTCTGCAGAACGTAGTTTTACGAACCCGTATTTTCTACCGGTAACCCTGATCGTAACTGCTTTTAACGAGGAAAAAACGATTGAAAAGAAAATTCAGAACTCTCTAAACTTGAATTATCCGCAAGAACTGCTGAACCTCATTTTTATAACAGACGGGTCTTCAGATTCTACGCCCCAAAAAGTAAGCGCTTACTCCCGGATTACCCTGCTCCACCAGCCTGAACGAAAAGGCAAACTGGCGGCAATGAACCGCTCTGTTGCCTATGTCACCACACCCGTAATTGTATTCAGCGATGCCAATTCCTTTTTAAATGCCGACTCCATTAAATATATAGCAGCCCATTACCAGGATCCGCAGGTAGGCGGTGTTGCCGGCGAAAAGAGGATCATGACCAATGAAGGATTGCCTGATCCCGATCTGGCGGATAAGCTATTGACCGGTGAAAAGAGGATCCTGATCAATGAAGGGCCTGTAGGTGAAGGAGAAGGCTGGTATTGGAAATATGAATCGCTTATTAAAAAGCTGGACTCCCGTCTGAAAACCACCGTTGGAGCTGCAGGCGAACTGTTTTCCATCCGGACCGCACTCTATGTACCACTGCCCGAAAATACCATTATAGAAGATTTTGTGCAGTCCCTGCTGCTGTGTACAAAGGGATACCTCGTCAAGTACGAAGCCCGTGCTTACGCCCAGGAACAGGCCTCCTTAACCGTCCGGGAAGAAATGGAACGCAAGAAACGGATCGCTGCCGGTGCATTTCAGGCTATGGGTAAACTCAAAATGCTGTTTAACGTATTCCAGTATCCGGTGATCTCCTTTCAGTTTATTTCCCACAGGGTACTTCGCTGGACGCTCTGCCCCCCCGCCCTGGTATTGTTGTATATCAGCTCAGTAGTGCTCTATGCCAGTTCAGATTCCCGTTTTTATGGAGTACTGGTCTTTTTACAATCTGTTTTTTATGCAGCAGCTGCGACAGGATGGTTTTTCGCCTGGCGAAACAGGCGGATCAGGGTCTTCTATTTTCCTTTTTACTTCGTTTTCATGAATTTCTGCGTAATTGCGGGTTTAATCCGGTACCTTAATAATAGCCAGACCGTTCTTTGGAAAAGCGCTTCAAGACAAGGGGGATAACTATTGAATACGATTTCCTTGCATTTCAGGATAATTGTGATTAGTTTTACTCCTCAAGTCATTCCTCCCATCCTCTGAACCCCACAATTACCACTATCGTTGTATTTCCTGCTGCATGAGAAGACCTTAATATTGCAATCTCCAAT
>JAYUXA010000338.1:0-5411 GCA_043753245.1 Chitinophagaceae bacterium | reverse complement strand
TTGAACTACGTGGAAATCAGTACTATAATGGAGCTAACAGTGGCTGCCGTAGAATCTCTCCTGCATAGGGCACGCAAGAATCTGAGGAGGTTACTGGAGGCCTATTATCTTGAGAACAGACATTAACACAAGTTTTTACCATCAATCACGTCAAATAGCCAGTATGAGCAGGAAAGAATCTATAGAAAACCAAATTTATGCAGCTTTAGCCAGTATAGACCATTTGGTAAAGGCGGAGCCTGCACCCTTTTTCTATACACGAGTAGCAGCAAAATGGAGCAGAACGGAAAAAAGTATCTGGGAAAGAGCCAGCAGGGTAATCACCAGGCCTGTTATAGCCGGGTTCGTTATTGCCACTATTATCCTGGTAAATGCGTTTGCTATTATCCTTCATGGTGCTAAAGACAATAACAGACTGATGCCGGACCAGGCAGAAATTGCTGTTGCAGACGAGTACAGCCGCAACACCAATTTTTATTATATCGATAACGTTCAACCCTGATGAATACTATTTCCAGAAATAAAATATTGCTTAGTATAATCGGTATACTGCTGGTATCCAATATAGCGGTAGTGGCGATCTTTGTGAGTCACCATTGCCAGGAGGATCCAAAAAAACCGGGATTTACGGAGCGTCTTAAAAAGGAAGTAGGATTTACCGCGCAGCAAATGCTTGTCTTTGAACCTAAGAAGAAACTATTCTGGAGCAAGATGCATCAGCGTTTTGAGGAAATAAAAAAAACAAAAGAGAAATTTTATTTTCAGATGTACGATCCTTCTATTCCTGATTCTACTCTTCAGGCCAATGCCGGATTAATCGGCAATCAGCAAAAAGAACTGGACCTGCAGGTGATCAGGCATTTTAAAGATGTTCGCACGTTGTGTACACCGGATCAACTTGTTAAATTTGATTCTCTGCTTCCTTCCATTATTAAAAAAATGACTGCCCTTCCCGGGAAAAAATGATCAGCTCATCATCACCCGGCTTTTTAATACAGCTTCGATTTCTTCAATCCTGAAAGGCTTCGATATGTAATCATTCATTCCCGCTTCCATACATCTTTCTTTATCACCGATCATCGCATCTGCCGTAAGTGCAATGACAGGCAGGCTGCAATAAGGTTCCGGCATTTTCCGGATAATGCGGGTAGTGGCAAAACCATCCATTTCCGGCATATTCACATCCATAAATATTAAAGAAGGAAGATGTTGCGGCAGTATTTCAATTGCTTTCATTCCGTTGTCCGCTTTAATTACCAGAAAGCCCATTTTAGTCAGCACTTCATTAATAAGCATCATATTTATCGGATCGTCTTCTACTACCATGATCGTATTGGAACCGCCGATTTTTTTAATTGTCGGAATTGGTGCCTGTTTCCTCTCCTCTTCTTTAGTAGCGATAAACATAGAACATAAGACGCTGTATAATTCGTACATCTTTACCGGCTTGGTAAGCATTTTATAAATACCTATTTCATCGGCTTCATGCTGATAGATATTTTTTTCGAGAGAGGACAGCATCAATATATGAGCTCCCTTATTTACCGGCAGCATTTTTCTTAGTTCTTTGGATAAGGTGAGTCCATCCATTTCCGGCATGTGATGATCCGTTATCACCAGATCAAGCGGTTCGTTATTTGCCTTGATCCGTTCAATTTTCATGAACGCTTCCTTTGCTCCCGATGCTACTTCACAATTTATATTGAAGTAGCCCAGTATTTCCTGCATGAGCCAACGGTTTGTAGCATTATCGTCTATTACCAGCACCTTACGCAATGGCGGTTTGTATTCGTTGGATATCTGGGGCAGGGAATTGATCACCTCCATTGGAATATGCAGGGTGAAAGCACTTCCCCGACCCGGGTCACTTTTTACGGTCAGGTTTCCATTCATCAGTTCCGCCAGGCTTTTAGAAATGGTGAGCCCAAGTCCGGTACCTCCGAATTTTCGTGTAGTGGAATTGTCTGCCTGGGTAAAACTTTCAAATATCTTTCCAAGTTTTTCTTTAGTGATACCTATACCAGTGTCTTTTACAGAGATTTCAAGGTCAAGGTATTTTTTATTATCCCTGTCGTAGATCTCACCTGCAGGCATCACCGATACCAGGATCTCTCCATGCTGGGTAAATTTAATCGCATTGCCCAACAGGTTCACCAGTACCTGCCGGATACGGACAGGGTCGCCGTTAAATTGTGAAGGAAGTGAGGGGTCGATGTGACAGATCATTTCCAGATTTTTTTCAAAGGCCTTAACGGTAAGGATATCTATAGTTTCTTCAACAAGTTCGTCTAGTCTGAGAGAGGTGTTGTCGATAAATAATTTACCGGCTTCAATTTTGGAGAAGTCCAGGATATCGTTAATGATTTCCAGCAATCCGTAGGCAGATTTTTTTACATTACTCAGATATTCTCTCTGCGATTTTTGTAGTTCGGTGGTCAGCACCAGATCGGTAAATCCGATAATTCCATTCATTGGTGTGCGCAGTTCATGACTCATATTGGCCATGAATTCACTTTTTGTGGTGCTTGCTTTTTCAGCGATGTCTTTAGCCTGCACCAATTCGCGCTCCATTTGTTTTCTTTCAATTGCTGCTGCCAGCGTAGAGGCGAATGATTGAAGGATAGAAAACTCGGTTATCGTCCATCCTCTTTCTGTTTTGCAATCACTGAATCCTACAAAACCCCAGAATTCATTGAGTGTAAATATCGGTATGGCCGCTAACGATTTGATGTTGTTTTTTTCAAAATAGCTTTTTATCTCCTGCTCGTTTATATCCCGTACATGAGCGCAGTAAATGTCTTCCGTTCTTAATGTTTTTACCATTACAGATTCTTCTGGCAACGGAACATTCTGCAGGTCAGGATTATTGGACATTACTTCTCCGGTAAAACTATCCCAGTGTACCAGCTGGCTGGTCGTGCATTCATTGGTAACCGGGTTTAGTTTATTTTTGTATACGTTTACGATATCCACCTGCATTTTTATGCCCAGTAGTTGTATCGCCTCTCCAATAGCATCTTCAAGATTATTATTGATGATCAGCTGATGGGTAGCTTCCGCCACCGCCTGCAGCAACTGGTCTTTTTTGCGGAGATTATCTTCCGTCTTTTTCAGTTCAGTAATATTATGCACAAACCCAAGAACTCCCCATACATATCCCTGAGCATCGATCAGGGGAACTTTCACCGTACTCATCACCTGCGGTTTTCCGTCGATCATAGAAGGCTCTTCCATAATAAATTTCGACTTACCAGTATTGATCACCTCGCGGTCGTCGGCCCAGAATCCTCTTATCCCTTTCAACGGATCTCCTTTTACCAGTTCTTCCGGGAAACCGATTTCCAGATCATTTTTTCCAACAAAAGATTGTGTGGTAGCATGCATGCTGTCTGCATATGCCTGATTAACAAGTAAAAACCGGTGCCCGAGATCTTTTATAAAGATCCAGTCCGGTGTTGAATTGATCACCGTTCGCAGGAGTTGTTCAGATTGTTTCATTTCAATCAGCAATTGCTCGCGTTCGGATTCTACTTTCTTCCGTTCTGTTACATCACGGGAAGTACTTACGACCTTAATGACTTTACCCTCTTTTTTTACCGGCTTGACGATGCTTTCCAACCATATATAGTCTTCCTCTTTGTTTCGTATCCGGTAGCTTATTATTACGGAATCCAAATCTGCAAGACCAGGCTGGTTTTCTCGTTGCTCAAATTTTATCAGGTCGTCCTCATGAACAAAATCCAGTATTTTTTTCCCTTCGATTTCCGCTCTCGTAAATCCAAGCACTTTTTTTACCGATGGAGATATATATAAAACGGTGCTGTCGGTCAGATGTTCGGTTATGATGTCTTCCGAGTGCTCTGCCAGTAAACGGAATTTTTGTTCACTTTCCTGCAATGCCGTTTCTGTTTCTTTTTGGGATTGTTCTGCCAGAAATTTATCGGTGACATTCAACCCTATGCCCTGTATTTCTGAAACTGTTCCGAAATCATCCTGTAAACTGATAAACTCCCATTCGGTCCACAAAAATTCCTGCTCGTTGTTGATAGGCTTGCGTATAAGGAGCTTATACCGCTTGCCCGGATTTTTCCAGCATTCTTCGGCAATATGTTTGCACTTTAGCACATCTTTCGGGAAAATAGTGGTGTAAAATGCGATTCCGACGATCTCCTTTTCGTTATACCCGAATGTTTTTAAAAATTCGGCATTGGCATAGGTAAAATCTCCCTGTCTGTCGATTCGGATAACAAAATTCGTTTGTGTGCTGAGGATAGAGGAAAGGTATTTTTGTTCCTTATGCAACTTATTTTTTGCAGCCTGGAGTTCCTTAAAATTTTTTTGATTGGTTTTAAAAAGAGGTTCCAGTACCAATACACCGAGGCAGATCAGCGCAATGACCAACGAGACCAGTTTGCTGGCATTTATGGTAGAAGTATCTTTAGTTTGCTGATCGATTATTTTAGCGAAAGAGCGGTTAGCTTCTTCCATCAGCAGCATCAGTTTTTTGTCGTTGTAGGTCAGTTCACGCAGGTAAAGGTTGTAATTGATCGCAACAAGCATCGAATCGGCATTGACAATTTCATGTCCTACGGCAAGAATACTTTTGACGTGGGTATTGGATTTTGCTACGATAGTGTTTACTTCAAATGTATTTGGGATAGTGGGTGAGTTGGAATATTTTAATTCCCCTCTGAGTATGCGCGCGTTGTTATTGAATTCTATAAGATCGTTGCGAAGATTATTTCTGATTTCTTCCTTGCCTTTATTGGTCTCCGGCAGGCTCATTAATAAAATTGCATCTTTGACGATGGTCTGGCTCAGCATCCTCTGGCGAGTGGAAAAGCTGATAAACCCAGCCATCTTTTCATTCTCTTCCGATTTGGTACGCACCAGATAATATCCAAAAAAATTGAATAAAAGGGTGAGCGAGATCAGTATGATAGCAATGCGGATTAACTTTCTGAAAGGGGTGTTCATCAGTTACTTAAAGGATTTATCCTCTATAAACTGCCAAACGCTGTTTCTATTGTGAAAAACAGATAAGTAAAAACCATTATTTATCAATAATCAATTAATTGCTCCTCGATGATTTCAGGTATTTTCCGAAATTCATATTGCTGATTTCGGAGTTGTGGCTCAAAGCCTGCCTGGGAGATGGCTTCCTGAATGGTTTTATAAGTGAACCGGTGAGGGGCGCCGGCGGCACTTACCACATTCTCTTCGATCATAATACTTCCAAAATCATTTGCTCCGGCCTGCAGACAGATCTGGGCTGTTTGTTTTCCAACCGTGAGCCAGGAAGCCTGAATGTTTTTAACATTAGGAAGCATGATCCTGCTCAGCGCGATCATCCTGATGTATTCTTCGGGCGTGGTTAAGTTTTGAACGCCTCTGATTCGGGTAAGTAAGGT
>JAYUXA010000337.1:0-11311 GCA_043753245.1 Chitinophagaceae bacterium | reverse complement strand
TTTGCCGCTTACGACGCCAATAAAGAACTGATTATTACTGAAAATGGATCGGCCTTTGCCGATGAGGTGCTGGATGGTGAGATCAATGACACCGGAAGGAAAAAATATTTACAGGATTACCTCCAGGAGGTATTGAGAGCACAGGAGGAAGGAATAAATGTAAAGGGCTATTTTGTATGGACCTTTACCGATAATTTCGAATGGGCTGAAGGATATCATCCTGCATTTGGTTTGGTACATGTAGACTTTATCACACAAAAGAGAACTGTAAAATCATCCGGACACTGGTACAGTAAATTTTTAAGTCAGGATTAAATTCTGAAAAATTCCTCCCACCGAAATGACAACACTATTTAATTCCCAGGTCTTTCTGTATTTGCTCTAAGGTTCTGCCTTTCGTTTCAGGCATAAGTTTCCAGATAAACAAAAAAGACAGAAACATCATCACACTGTAAAATATAAAGGAATACATCCCGCCATTCGGCACACGTTCTACAATTACCGGAAAGGTCCATGAAATTAAAGCTGCCATTATCCAATGTGTAAAACTCCCCAACGCCCCACCCTGTGCCCGAACAGAATTTGGAAAGATCTCAGAAATAAATACCCAGATGACCGCCCCCTGGGAAAAGGCAAAAAATGCAATAAATCCAATCAGATAAATCAGCACATTTTTAGTTCCTTCTTCAGGATGCCCGAATGCATAAGCTGTCAGCGCAAGAAATACAATCATACCTGCCGCACCTGTCAGTAACAATTTCTTTCTTCCAAACTTATCTATTAAAGTCATTGCAAGCAAGGTAAAAATTAAATTCGCTCCGCCGATATATACCGGCTGTAAGTATGCCTGGGCATGACTAAATCCAGCCATCTCAAAAATTCTGGGAGCATAATATAATATCGCATTAATACCTGACAACTGATTGAACATCGCCAGTATCACCGCATACATAATCGGTTTATTGTAGTTACCGTTAAATAAGCTTTCTTCGATCCGACCCTCCGTCAGGTGGTTTGCCTCCTGAACAAGCAGACCTGCTCCTGTGTCGCCGGTTTTCTCAAAAATTCTTTTTGCTTCTTCGGCTCTGTTATTTAAAATCAGCCAGCGGGGACTTTCCGGAACAAACCGCAACAAAATGGCAAACAACAATGCCGGTATCATCATAATTCCCAGCATCCATCTCCAGGCGGTTTCTCCGAAATCCGCAAATAGAAAATTAGTAAGATAGGCCACGAAAATTCCGGTCACGATCATCAACTGAAAAGAGCCGGCAAGCCGACCACGCATAGGTGCAGGTGAAATTTCCGATATGTACATCGGACCTACCACCGAAGAGGCACCTACCGCAATTCCTCCGATAAATCGAAAAAAAATAAATAATATCCAGGTATACGTGCTGGCGCATCCGACTGCGGATATAAGGTATAACAGGGAGATAGCTACCAGTATTTTTTTCCTTCCGTACTTCTGTGCCGGCTTGCCTGATATCAGTGAACCGGCTACCGTTCCGATAAGGCTTGCTGCCACCGTAAATCCCTGCCAGAAAGCACTGAGCGACCACAATTGCTGTATGGTTCTCTCTGCGCCCGAAATGACCGCCGTTTCAAAACCAAATAAAAAACCTCCAAGTGCTGCAATCAGCGATATCCTCACCACGTATCCTGATCTCCGGATGGAACTGTTCATTTGTTCTGTTGCTTCTGTGCTGTAGTGCATAGCGATATTAAATATACCTGCTTTTTTAATCCTGTCATCAAGTTTCAGTGCAGTACTACACTAAACTATCCCGCAAGTACTGTTCACGAAGGCAGGGTACCCTTTTAATGACAGATAGCTTCCTGTAAATAAGTACGAAGCCAGTGGCTTCCTTCAGCTGTTTTTGTCTATTAATGACAGATAGCGTCCTGGAAATGTTCAAAAAAGTGTATTGCTCAAAAAAAATTTGTCAATACAAACCTGCAGCTTTACTTTTGTCTACCAATTAGGTAGACTATGACAGAATACACTTATTTTATGCCGGTTCCAACCCCCTGTTGTTGCTGTTGACACAACGCCGGCTAAGGCATTTTCCAAAGCAATCAATATATATCACTGCATTTACTTCACTTTAAACAACCTTCATGTTCCGAATACTACTTTACATTAAGTTATTTTTGTTTTTCTTTTTATTTCTTCAGGTATCCAGGGCACAGGAAAGCAACCTGATAGAAATCTCCGGCAATGTTATGAGCCAGGAAAGCAAGGAAGCCTTAACCAATGTCAGCGTTAACATTAAAGGAACGGTAGCAGGAACGATAACCAACAGTGCAGGCAGATTTGTACTGCGGACAAAATTGAAATTTCCATTTAAACTCAATTTTTCATCTGTTGGATTTGAAGAACAGGAATATACGATAACCGGTACCGACTCTAAGCTTAATATAGAATTATCCACCCAAACGGTATTGGGAAAAGAAGTAGTAGTAACGGCATCAAGAGTATCAGAGAGTATATTAAAATCTCCGGTAGCCATTGAAAAGCTCGATATCCGCGCCATCAGGGAGACCGCTGCACCCAGTTTTTATGATGCGCTCGAGAGCGTTAAAGGCGTACAGATGACTACTTCCAGTCTTACTTTTAAAGTTCCTAACACCAGAGGATTTAATATCCCGAATAATTTCCGGTTCATGCAGCTGGTCGATGGGGTAGATATGCAGGCAGCTACCCTTGGGGTGCCGCTTGGAAATGCGATCGGGCCCACAGAGCTTGACATTGCCAGTGTTGAAATAACACCTGGTGCGGCCTCCGCCCTGTACGGCATGAATGCCATCAATGGAATGGCTAACCTGATCACAAAAAGCCCTTTTCTTTACCAGGGATTAAGTGTGTATCAGAAAACAGGTTTGAATCATGTTGATGGAAAAGACCACGATCCGGCCATCTTAACCGAGTCTGCCATCCGTTATGCTAAGGCGTTTAATAACAAGTTTGCCTTTAAAGTAAACTTCAGTTTCATGCAGGGTATAGACTGGCGCTCTAATACCAGGCTCGATCAGAATACGAATAATTTGAAAAGTGCTAATCCCGGATTCCCTGCATTGAATGGAGCAAACAATGCCGCATTTGACGGCTGGAATAAATACGGCGATGATGCGCTTGCCGGCAGCAACCTTGTTTCCATCAGCGGATTGAATATAGATGGTAAAGGAAACCAGACGCTTCGCGTGGCCCGTACAGGGTATTTTGAAACCGACCTGGTTAGTCCGAAAGTGGCCAACCTGAAAGTTGATGCTGCGGTACATTACCGCCTGGGCAATAATGCAGAGTTGTCTTACTCGTATCGTTTTGGAAATATGGATGGAGTTTTCCAGCGTGGTAATAAAATCCGGCTCGAGAATGTACAAGTACAAAATCATCATCTCGAATTGAAAGGAAGCAATTATGTAGTTCGCGCTTATGTATCCACCGAAAATACGGGGGACTCCTATAATGTTAAACCTCTTGCAGATAATATGGACCTCTACAGCGGAGGAGCTACCGATACAAAAACTCCGGTCAGTTGGGGAACGAAATATAAAACAGCCTTAAACGGCTATGCGGCCGATCATGGCGGTTCACTTACATCGGACAACCTGGCTGATGCCACACAGTACGCCCGTGGACAGGCAGATGCAAGCCGTGTAAAACCCGGCACTGCCGAATTTGATGCACTGAAAAATACCATCATCCGAATTAACAACTGGGATATAAAATCCGGAACTATTCCGGATGCTCCTGTAACCGGGGGAGCTGCCCTGGTTCAGAAAAGCCGTTTATACCACACGGAAGCGCAATGGGATCTATCCAATAAAATAAAATTTCTAAACCTGCTGGCCGGCGTTGATGCGCGTATCTATGAGGTGATACCCGATGGCAATAATTTTGTCGACTTTTCCCGCGCTATAGCCGATCGGAATAAAGAAACCAACGGTGGTTTTGGAAGCAATGTGTATTATAAAAAATTCGGTGCGTTTGCACAAGCGAGTAAAACATTCTTCGAAGAAAAATTAAAAGTATTCGGATCATTGCGTTATGATTACAATCCGGAGTTCGACCCTAAATTCACTCCGCGTGTTGCAGCAGTATATACTGTCGCAAAAAACCATAACTTCAGATTTACGTTTCAGCAGGGCTATCGTTTTCCTGCATTGTTCGAAGCGTTGTCTTATGTGAATAACGGAAGGGTGAAAAGAGTGGGAAGTTTAGCTTACATCAATGAAGGATTAGGCTACCTGGATAACAGTTATACCCAATCGTCGATAATTAATTTTAATTCCACTACTTCCGTTCAGGGAAATTCTGATTCCGCAGCATTGGCCAACAGAAAGTTACTGGTACCGGCAAATCTTCCTAACGCCGCTCCTGAAAAAATTACTTCTTTTGAAATTGGATATAAAAGTGTGTTGCTGAATAATAAACTGGTAATTGATATCGATGCATACAGCAATACCTATGATGGTTTTCTGGGACAAGTTCAGGTATTTGTTCCAAAAGGAGAAACCATTGGAAGTGATGCTGCTATATTAGCGATGCTGGACAGAAACAGGGATGCCACAGCTGCCACATCAGTTACCGCAGCCAGCCAGGGACAGGATCGCTACCGGGTATATACCAATGCTAAAAACACATATCGCAATTTTGGATCTGCACTGGGGGTCACCTATAATTTTTACAAAAAATTTACTGTCCAGGGAAATGTCAGTTTTAATAAAATGAACTCCAATGAATCCAACGATATTTTCGTTACCGGATTTAATACACCCGAATGGTCCAGCAATTTATCATTAGGAAACAGGGAGATTTTTAAAAATATAGGATTCAATGTAGCCTGGAGATGGCAGGACAGTTTTTTATGGGAGAGCCCGCTTGTTACCGGTACTATTTCGGCATTTAATACTATTGATGCTCAGGTTACCTTTAAAATACCTACAGCAAAAACAACTATTAAAATCGGGGGTGCTAATATATTCAACCACCGGTATTTGCAATATGCAGGAGGCCCGACACTTGGAGCATTGTATTATGTCGCTATCACATTGGATGGATTACTGAACAAATAAAAGGATTTATCCATTTTCATGCAAGCAATCATTAACCCGGGCTGTGTTTCTACACAGCCCTTTTTATTTACCTACTAAAGTAACTCCAAAAGTTCCAGGGTTTACTGTTCCATCTGATATGGCTGCTGATACTTTACATAAAAAAAGTCCCCGGCGAAAGACGGGGATAAGAAGAAACACTTAAAAACGGTGCTTCATAAGCTATTCGTTACATTTGAGTTCGAAAATTTTTATCCATGCCTAAGAAACAACTATCTAAAAATACATTTAGAGGAAACTCCAATGTCGACCCTGCTGATCTGGAACTCCTACCTCCCAAAAAATTACCTTCCATAAAGAATGTTGTAAGTCGGCCGCAGAATGATAGTATGCAGGTGATTAATGAACAGGAACTGCTGCAGGTACTTACTGAAGTAAGAAATGGAAATTTTACGGTGCGAATGCCCATTAATCACCTCGGACTGAGCGGTAAAATATGCGATACGCTAAATGATATTATTTTTCTAAATGAAAAAATGATGCTGGAATTTACCCGTGCCGGCAATACCATTGGTAAGCAGGGCAAACTCACTCAGCGCATAGAGGTACCTGTAGCCAAAGGATCCTGGAGTACAGGGGTGGAATCGTTAAATGCATTAATCTCCGACCTGGTTCATCCCACTATCGAAATTGCCCATGTTATCAGCTCTGTAGCGAAAGGAAATCTGCAGGAAAAAATGCCTGAAGAAATCGGGGGCCATGTGCTTCAAGGTGAATTTGGAAGAATTGCTAAGGAAGTGAACGACATGGTAAAGCAGCTCAACCTGTTTTCCATGGAAGTGACCCGGGTGGCCCGGGAGGTTGGATCCGAAGGAAAACTCGGTGGACAGGCAAAGGTAAAAGGGGTGGCAGGAGTATGGAAAGATCTGACGGATTCTGTGAACCAGATGGGATCCAACCTCACTGCACAGGTGCGCAATATCGCAGAAGTGACCACAGCAGTAGCAAAAGGTGATCTCTCCAAAAAAATTACAGTAGATGTTAAGGGAGAAATCCTGGAACTTAAAAATACCATTAATACCATGGTGGATCAGCTGAACTCTTTTTCTTCTGAAGTGACCCGTGTGGCATTGGAAGTTGGGACGGAAGGGAAACTGGGTGGACAGGCACAGGTACGTGGAGTGGCGGGAACCTGGAAAGATCTGACCGATTCCGTTAATCAGATGGCCTCTAATCTTACCGGTCAGGTGCGTAATATCGCCGAAGTGACAACGGCCGTGGCAAAAGGAGATCTTTCCCGTCAGATCACGGTGGATGTCAAGGGAGAAATCCTGGAGTTGAAAAACACTATTAATACCATGGTCGATCAGCTCAATTCCTTTTCAGCCGAAGTGACACGTGTGGCCCGGGAAGTGGGCTCGGAAGGAAAACTCGGCGGACAGGCAAAAGTAAAAGGAATTGGAGGGGTATGGAAGGATCTGACGGATTCGGTAAACCAGATGGGATCCAACCTGACCGCCCAGGTACGAAATATCGCAGAAGTAACAACTGCTGTGGCAAAAGGCGATCTGTCCAGAAAAATTACCGTAGACGTAAAAGGAGAGATCCTGGAATTGAAAAACACCATGAATACCATGGTGGATCAGCTGAATTCTTTTGGATCAGAGGTAACACGTGTAGCCCGGGAAGTAGGATCAGAAGGAAAACTCGGCGGGCAGGCAACGGTAAAAGGAGTAGGGGGAGTATGGAAAGACCTTACCGATTCGGTAAATCAAATGGCTTCCAACCTTACCGGGCAGGTGCGTAATATCGCAGAAGTAACCACTGCGGTGGCTAAAGGTGATCTATCCCGGAAAATTACCGTAGATGTGAAAGGAGAAATTCTGGAGCTGAAAAAAACCATTAATACGATGGTAGATCAGCTGAACTCGTTTGCATCGGAAGTTACCCGGGTGGCGCTTGAGGTTGGAACGGAAGGAAAATTAGGCGGACAGGCAAAAGTAACAGGAGTAGGTGGAACCTGGAAGGATCTGACCGATTCGGTAAACCAGATGGGCTCTAATCTGACCAGTCAGGTTAGAAATATCGCGGAGGTGACTACCGCTGTGGCCAATGGTGATCTCTCCCGGAAAATTACTGTGGACGTAAAAGGAGAAATTCTGGAGCTGAAGATTACCATTAACACTATGGTGGATCAGCTCAATTCTTTCGGATCGGAAGTAATCCGTGTAGCCAGGGAAGTGGGATCAGAAGGAAAGCTTGGCGGACAGGCAACCGTTAAGGGAGTGGGAGGAGTATGGAAGGATCTGACCGATTCAGTGAATCGGATGGGCTCCAACCTGACGGCCCAGGTGCGTAATATCGCAGAGGTAACCACAGCAGTGGCTAAAGGAGATCTTTCCAGAAAGATAACAGTCGATGTCCGGGGAGAGATCCTCGAATTGAAGAATACCATCAACACGATGGTGGATCAGCTGAATTCATTTGGTTCGGAAGTAACCCGTGTGGCCAGGGAAGTAGGATCGGAAGGAAAACTCGGAGGGCAGGCAGATGTGCCCGGAGTAGGCGGTACCTGGAAGGATCTCACCGATTCCGTAAATAAAATGGCCTCCAACCTGACCAGCCAGGTACGAAACATTGCCGAAGTAACCACAGCAGTGGCCAATGGTGATCTCTCCAGAAAGATCGGCGTAAACGTAAAAGGGGAGATCCTGGAGTTGAAAAACACTATTAATACCATGGTTGACCAGCTCAGAGGTTTTGCCTCTGAGGTTACCCGCGTGGCCAGGGAAGTGGGCACGGAAGGAAAGCTCGGAGGACAGGCAAACGTACCGGGAGTAGCCGGCACCTGGAAAGATCTGACCGATTCGGTGAACAAGATGGCAGGCAACCTTACTGCCCAGGTAAGAAATATTGCCGATGTGGCTATTGCGGTGGCTAACGGAGATATGTCCAAAAAAATCACAGTGGATGTGCGCGGAGAGATCCTTCAGTTAAAGGAAACACTCAATACGATGGTGGATCAGCTTCGGGCCTTTGCATCTGAAGTAACGCGCGTAGCGCGTGAAGTGGGAACGGACGGTAAACTGGGAGGGTATGCATTTGTTCCAGGCGTGGCCGGAACCTGGAAAGATCTGACGGATTCCGTTAATCAGATGACCGGTAACCTGACCGCCCAGGTCAGAAATATTGCTGAAGTCACCAAAGCGGTGGCAAGCGGGGATTTATCTAAAACGGTGGCCATTGACGTCAAAGGAGAAATCCTTGATCTTAAAAATACCATCAATACCATGGTGGAGCAACTGAATTCTTTCGCCTTCGAGGTAACCCGTGTGGCCAGAGAAGTAGGAACAGAAGGAAAATTAGGTGGACAGGCAGAAGTGAAAGGAGTAGCAGGAATCTGGAAAGATCTCACCGATTCGGTGAATATGATGGGTTCCAACCTGACCAGCCAGGTGCGGGGCATTGCAAAAGTAGTGACCTCTGTAGCTACAGGTAATCTTCGTCAGAAATTGTCGATCAATGCAAAGGGAGAAGTGGCGCAGTTGACCGAAACCATCAATGAGATGATCGAGACCCTTGCATTGTTTGCCGACCAGGTAACTACTGTTGCCCGGGAAGTAGGGGTTGATGGCAAACTGGGGGGACAGGCAAGTGTGCCGGGTGCCTCTGGTATCTGGAAAAATCTTACAGAAAACGTTAACCAGCTGGCACAGAACCTGACCACGCAGGTGCGATCTATTTCAGAAGTTGCCTCAGCGGTAACAAAAGGTGATCTTACCCGGAATATCGGGGTGGAAGCCAAGGGAGAAGTGGAAGCGTTAAAGGATACCATCAACCAGATGATCGCAAACCTTCGGGAAACCACCTTAAGGAACCAGGAACAGGATTGGTTAAAATCAAATCTTGCACAGTTTACACAAATGCTGCAGGGGCAGAAAGACCTGAATACGGTATCCCGGCGGATACTTTCCGAGCT
The DNA here is from genome assembly GCA_043753245.1 of Chitinophagaceae bacterium. Classification (GTDB taxonomy): domain Bacteria; phylum Bacteroidota; class Bacteroidia; order Chitinophagales; family Chitinophagaceae; genus Flavitalea. The sequence goes on along the minus strand of JAYUXA010000337.1, from coordinate 2,274 downwards.
GGCGCAGGTAGTAACAGCACATTACGGAGCCTTTTATATTCTGCAACTGGATGAACTCACCCAGGGTATGAAGCTGAAACTGTATGCAGCGTATGCGTATAAATCCGACAAAAGTATTCCTAAAGAATTTTCGATCGGGGAAGGTCTGGTGGGACAATGTGCTTTTGAAAAGGAGCGGATCATTCTTTCCAATGTGCCCGATAATTATATTAAGATCAGTTCATCCCTTGGGTATGTAAAACCCACCAACCTTATTGTGTTGCCGGTTTTGTTCGAGAATGATGTTAAGGCAGTGATAGAGCTCGCCTCCATTGATTCTTTCAATGAAATGCACCTGGATTTTCTTAGCCAGCTTACGGAGAGTATTGGTATTGTATTGAACACCATTGAAACAAATAGCAGAACGGAAGAACTGCTTGCACAATCGCAGTCGCTTGCAGGAGAATTAAAAATTCAGCAGGAAGAATTGAGGAGAACGAATGATGAGCTGCAGGACAAAGCCCTGTTGCTGGTGAAACAGAAAAATGAAGTAGAAGCAAAAAATAAAGAGGTAGAAGAAGCAAGACGTTCGCTGGAAGAAAAAGCGGAACAACTTACGCTTTCCTCAAAATACAAATCAGAGTTTCTGGCGAATATGTCGCACGAATTAAGAACCCCGTTAAACAGTTTACTTATCCTTGCACAGCAGCTTTATGAAAATGCGGAAGGCAATCTTAATGATAAACAAATCCGCTATGCGAAAACCATTCATTCCTGTGGAGACGATCTGATTAATCTGATTAATGATATTCTGGATCTTTCTAAAATTGAATCCGGCTTTATATCGGCTAATTTTTCCAAAGTACGTTTTTCCGAAATCGCTTCTTTTGTGGAAACCACCTTTAAACCCATATCAGAAGCAAGGCACTTACGGTTCAATATTCAAACGGATCAACAGTTGCCGGACTCTTTGGAAACCGATCAGCAAAGGCTTAATCAGATCCTGAAGAATCTGTTGTCGAACGCATTTAAATTTACGGAGAAGGGTGAGGTAAAATTAAAAATATACGAAGCTATAAAAACTAAAAAATACGGCAATTCAAATCTCGACAACGCTTCCCAGGTAGTTGGATTTGAAATTAGTGATACGGGCATAGGAATTCCCCAGGAAAAGCAAAATATTATCTTTGAAGCCTTTCAGCAGGCAGAGGGTTCCACCAGCCGTAAGTATGGCGGAACCGGTCTGGGTTTGTCGATCAGCAGAGGGCTTGCCGAATTGCTTGGCGGATCGATAGAGCTGGAAAGTATTCCCGGAAGCGGAAGCACATTCACCCTGTATGTTCCCGTTGAAAATATATCGGTCATCACCTCCCGTGAAACCGTTGAAACGATCAATTCGTATCAGCAAATGCAGGTAGGTAACGGAAGCGGAGACATTGATACGTTATTAAATTCTATCCGCCTGTCGAATAATGCACTGGATCCGATGAATATGGAGATTGTAAGTGAAATGATCAACGATACGGGCGATGACAGAAATAGTATTATAAAAACCGAAAAAGTAGTACTTATTGTAGAAGACGATCTACGCTTTGGAAAAATAATAATCGATATTGCGCATCAGCATGAATTAAAGGCAGTAGTGGCCACCAATTACCTGGAAGTATTTGATTTCATTAACAGGTTCTCCCCTATCGCTATTACGCTGGATGTACAACTTCCGGATACGAGTGGGTGGAAAGTTCTGGATCTTTTACGCAATGATCTTAATTACAGACATATTCCTATTCATCTTATTTCAGGAGAGGAAAATTATTCGCTGGCATTAAAACGAGGTGCAAGAAGCTTCCATATCAAACCACTTGGAAACGATACACTGAATGATCTTTTTACCGACATTATTACCTTTAACGCCAAAACAAAAAGATGCGTTCTGGTAGTGGAAGACAATGAACTGGAATCCTCTCAGATAGTGAAAATGCTGGAAGGTGATAACGTAGAAGTAATAATAGCCGACACAGGCGAAAAGGCTTTTCATCTGTTAAATTCCAGAGATTTTGACTGCATCACCCTCGATTATACGCTTCCTGACATATCCGGCACAGACCTTGTAAAGAAGATAAGCCAGCAGAAGAAAAAACTTACGCCTGTAATTATTTATTCAGCTAAAGAATTCAGTAAAAATGAACTGAACCTGCTGAATACTAACTCTAACACCATTTTACTGAAAGGGGTAAATTCATTAGAGCATCTTCTGGAAGAAATTGTTCTGCATTTGCATATTAATCACAATGA
>JAYUXA010000336.1:0-5429 GCA_043753245.1 Chitinophagaceae bacterium | reverse complement strand
CTCTGGCAATGGATATACGCTGTTTTTGCCCGCCGCTTAACGTTACACCGCGCTCTCCTACCATGGTGTCAAACTGCTTCTCAAACTGCATGATTTCTTTTTCAATGCTGGCGTAGCGTGCAGCTTGCCGGATCAGCTCAGGAGAAGCATCTTTAACGCCAAACTGAATATTATTGGCAATGGTGTCGCTGAATAAAAATACATCCTGGGGAACATAACTGATTTCTGTGCGTAAGGTTTCCAGATCAATGTTTTGAACATCGTTTCCGTCTATCTGTATTGTCCCTTCCGAGGTATCGTACATGCGTAATAATAATTGCGCAACGGTGGTTTTACCACTTCCGGTATGCCCGATGACTGCAATTTTCTGTCCCTGTTTTATTTCCAGGTTAAAATCTTTCAAAGCCTGAATACCGGTATTCGGGTACGTAAAATGAACATGGTCAAATACAATATTTCCTTTGATCTCCTGCCTGATCCCATTGGGGGGATTCTGTATTTCAGGGATGGTATGGAGAAATTCATTTACTCTTTTTTGAGAAGCAGATGCGCGCTGGATCATGCTGGCCGTCCATCCAATTGCGCTCACAGGGAAAGTGAGCAGATTAATATACATGACAAATTCAACAATAGTGCCTACTGTCATGCCATGAGTGCCATGAATAGCATACAATCCGCCGATCATGATGGTGAGCAGGGTGCTTAGTCCGATCAACAGGGACATGGAAGGGAAATAGACCGCTTCGAGTTTTGCCAGACCAATTGCATTTTTTTTATAGGCTTCGCTGTTCGAATTAAAATAACCAAGCATCGCTTTTTCCTGAACAAAAGATTTAATGACTCGGATACCCGAATATGATTCCTGTGCATTGGTGGTAAGATCAGAAAGCAGTGACTGAATGCGTTCACTTTTTTTATGTATGATGGTATTGACAAGATAGATAGTGACGGCGAGTATAGGTAAGGGAGAGAGTACATAAAGGGTCAGTTCCCAGTCTTTCCGGATCATATAAAAAAGACAGAAGGAGATACGGAAAACAAGATTGACCAGGTACATAATTGCTGGTCCCGTGTACATGCGTACCCGCCCCACATCTTCGGAGATACGGTTCATGAGATCGCCGGTACTATGGGTTTTATAAAAATTAATATCCAGGTTAAGGTAATGTCTGAATACTTCATTCTTCTGGTCAAATTCGATATGCCTGCTCATGACAATGATCGTTTGCCGCATCAGGAACATAAAAAATCCACTGAGCAATGCAAACACCAGTATCGTAATGGAGAAGACAGCGACTTTACCGGTAAAGGTTAGATCATATTCTTCCATCTGCCCGATAAAAAAAGTAACAAAGGGGTCGTAGGCAATCGTTTTTGTTCTGACACCGTTCACACCGAGGTGTTGCTGCAGCATATCAAAAATAAAACCGGTGATCTGCGGCGCGAGTATCGCAAAATAGTTGGAAAATATGATAAAGAGTATGCCTGAGATAAAGCGCACACGGTATTTCCACAGGTATTTATTGAGTGTCTTCAGGTGCTTCATTGGTGCAAAGGTAATGCACCACGGTTAATAGCATCAGGGCCAGAACGAAGGCCTGACACCTGATCCCCGGAGTCTGCAATCTAAACATTCCCTTAAGGCTGCGGACCAAAATACCACTAGATCGGAATTAGATTCTGAAACTGCAGCGAAAGGCAGGTATCCTGAAATAAATCGATCTCTGACAGGAAAAACCCATTGATTTAACCTGGAATCTATGCGAGCTCCGATATTCCGCAGCGAATCTTCTCTGGTGCAGCCCGTATGGTAGTTCCAGTTTGGCAGCTCTGTATTAGCTATAAATACTCTTTTCCGATACCCCGCACTTACTTCCATAAAACCAATCACCTGCTCGAGTGGATCTGTTGTACATCCGATATTGCCTTTAATAAAGGAAGGCTGGGCATCAAAAACGGAACCCAGGGATTCTGTATTCTTTTTCATTTTCTCATAAAATTCATACGCTTCTTTTCCCAGACCATACTGTGTCACTTCAACGCTGTATAAAAAACTCAATGGCCAGGCACCTTCAGGATGATATATTATTGGCAGATGAACAATATCGGCCGATAATTTTTCTGTTGTTCCAATAGTTATGCCGGATGATTTCTTAGATTTCCAGCAGGTGTACATACTGTCTATCAAAGCATAATTATAGTTCTTTTCAATCATCACGACCCCCGTGCCTGAATTACCTCTCCTGTGTTATAATACCGGGCGTTGGTTTTGTAGGCAGACTTAAATTCCCAGGTTTCTTCATAATCCCATTTATAATAACGGGTAGTATTTTTCGAATCATGGGCATTTACAAATATAGCTACGCCTTTTTCATCCCGTTCCCAACTGAGGCTGTCAATTTCAGGAGTAAGGATGACTGAACGAAAGGTGGATGTGTATACTTTATTATTACTTGCTGCTATCCTGATCCGGTATCCGATCGCAGGGTTGAGGGGCAATTCATCCGACCTGTAGTATCCGCTGTCTGATTCTGAAAGAAGAAATACCGAATGGTCCTCTCCTTCTACCTGAACAAGTGCGTGCAGTTCCGGAACAATGCTCACGGCACCAAGTGGCGAGGACCGGCTAAGCTGGATAGTAGTTGGTCCTCCGTAGGTAATTACTCCTTCTACAACGAGGTATCCTGCAGTGGGTGAATTAAAAGGAATATCATACCGCTCACGGCAATGGACGAAGAGTAAAATCAGTAAACAAGACAATAATTTTTTCATGGTAAGGCAAATATGGGAATCTGACGAAAAGATAGAAAGATAACCATAAAATAAGTGTACTGTGGTTAACTATAAATGTTGTGAGGTTATCATGCTAAGCCGGGCAGGAGTATCAATGGCCTAAGTGATTTATGATTTGAATGCCCTGCCTTTTAACCGACAATTATTTGTTTGACCAGGTCGTGAAAATATTTTGGGGACCATTGGTCTACCGATCTCTGATCACGTACAAACCGGACAATATCTTCCCTTACCCTCTTAAAATCCACCAAATCAATTTTAGTACTGAGCAGATCCCGAAACTCTTTTTTACTCATTGTCTTATTTTTCCAGTCACCGCTATCTATAGCCCGGCTCAAAAAATGATCGAGATGTAAATGAATACCCTTGCGGATATACCATTCCATATCATACCAATCTCTTCCTTTCACATTATTTTTCCATTTTCTAAAAAGCAGCGCATGCATTTTACCTGCAAATAAATCCTCAGGCACAAAACATTTTACATAAAATGAAAATGGACGCAGTAATAATTTTTCCTCCGTTTCAAACCCTTGTGGGGGTACCCTGTCCACCTCTATTTTAATTTTTACTGTAGCCTGCTGATGAATATTATTTTGTGGAATAATGCCATCCAGGGATAACTCTTTCCAGATGGTGTCCGATTTTAAAAATGCAGAATCAATATTTGATTTTTTTGTCTTTTCCTTTTCTTTTATACTGACTTGCATACCCAGCGCCTCAAACTCCCTTCGTATAAAAGGAAGATAATTATCCAATAAAAATCCGACATCGGGTTTAAGCAACGAAAAATCCAGATCCTCCGAATACCGTCCAGTCTTGTAAAATATACGCAGTGCTGTACCACCATAAAAAGCAGCCCTTTCAAAAAAACCTCCCCGCTGTAATCCGGCCAGCGCTACTTCCTGCATGATCTCACGAAGTGCCTGAGTTGCCTCGTCTTTATTCAGCGGTTTATAATCTTCTATCCACTCTTTGATCATAGTGTACGTATGGTATCAATAATATAATTTAAACTATCGGCCTTCGGTGCATCAGTCAGCCATGTTCCTGATTCGGTCCAATTCAGCTCCCTGAGATCTGATTCATTCATGCGCAGATTTTGAAATAAAATTTCGGTTGCCTGTACACGGCTGCGTATCAGCAGACCAGGCGTGCATACAATCTTGTCCAGAACAGCCTTTTGAGGGGAAGCCATAAGTGCATATTGCTTTTCGGTAAGTGCCTGACTTGTAATTCCAAAACAATAATAAGGCAACGGCAGATGCTTGTAAATGAACAAGCCAGCGTCCGTCTGATATTGTGTCGAAAGCCGGGTAGTTGCGGAAGTTATGGCATACACTCTTTCCGGGATCAATCCATAAAAAGAAAGCGCCGTGTCCCCTGTAACATAGCTGGGCCCCAGAATATGATTTGCAATCAATGCAGGTTCGGGCCGAGAACCTTCGATCTCAGGACCAGCAATATAGAGCCCTCTTCTAATGGGCAGGAGTACTCCTTCTGAAATCAAACCATGAATCTTATCATTCTGATTACGATATTTTGTCAGCATTGACAATACTAACTGCCTGGTTAAAACCTGATCAGACATTTTGCGTATAATATCGCGAATTTGCATGTTAAATTAAAATACGATAAACTGATTTGTACAGATTATCTATACTAAATTAGACATTATTTTTGTATTTATGTAATAAATAAGGCAGATAATCTGAAATAATCAGATTATTGATTGATTTTAGAGTTTATGCAACTCTTGACCACAAAAGTCAAACAAATACCTACTCCGTTCTCAAACTCTTAACTGGGTTCGACATTGACGCTTCTGATGGACAAAATATTTGTTCCTTTCTTCAGCACCAAAAAAAACGGAAGTGGAATAGGGCTGACATTATGTAAAACAAATCATGTTGCTGCACCACGGAAGTATTGAAACAATAAATCAGGGGGAGGGAGAAGCTCATTTCTTTATTGCTCTTTAAATTAAAGAGAGCGCTAAAAAGTGGTATACATGTATACTCCAGACTCAATGAACCAGCTTGGCCATTACACCAAACGGGCTGATATTGCTACAGATGGAATATTTTATAACGTTCAGCCCGAAAATACCCTGCAATTAAAAATAGGAAGTTGAAGTTAGAGCAAAAAGCCAAATTAAAACTCGTCTGCCCGAACCAAAGTACTGCGGTGCCAATAGCCAAAGTTTTAATGTCTAAACTCACTCGCACTACCAATATTAGCGGTTCGTTATTCTTCTCGTCCGTCTATTTTTTGTCGAACATGAACCGTCCATTAATTATTAAATTGTCGAAGATGATGGTCGGTATGTTGATAGTCTAAATACCCAATTTGTTCTTTTGTCATTTTCCCGAAAAACGAATGCACAAAGTCAGGTTAGAACAAATGCTACATAGAATTATAAATGCTCATTATACTTCCGTATAGCCTCAATATTTCAAAACCCCTTTAGTGGCAGGCAAGTTGGTCTATAAACCTGCTCCGCCAAGCACTTCAAGTTCTTGTCCTGATGATGGTTTCCCATCAAGTATAGGTATTGCTTTTGTAATTAATTCTTTTACGCCTTTAACGTTTAAAGAGTTATCGTGGTCTTCTTTACTGTCCCAAATTTCTGTTAC
>JAYUXA010000335.1:0-5432 GCA_043753245.1 Chitinophagaceae bacterium | reverse complement strand
TTTATTAATGAATTGCGTTCTAATGGAAGGTATGCCTTTTCATTGCCAGAGGTACGCAGTCAATTTGAATAGTCGGATGAAGCAATTAAAAAAGCACTTCAAAGACTTAAAAAGAAGAAGAGATTGCTTTAATAAGGAATGAATTCTATGTAATTATTACACCAGAATATAGAAGTAAAGGCATACTTCCTCGTCTCGTTTGCAATCGACTGTTATACTGGGTTTGAATTTAGAAGTGAAGGCATTTCAGAAACGAAGCACTTTAAAAACAACGAGCTGGGCTTCTATACTGGAAAGACCGGGCAAGTAATTAGCTTACTTCTTTCTAACCGCGCTAGAAATTCGGTTAGTATCCTGAGATCATTACAATTTGCTTCATGACAGGCTGCATTTCGCTCGGCGAAGTAAATAAAGATTTGTTTGTCTGCATGTATTCCATAAGCCGGGCAATTCTTCGGGAGTTTGTTTTATTATTGTCCGCATCATGTGCAAGCCGGATGGATGAGGATATCTCATGAACTTTTGATCGAGCCGTTACCCTGAAATGGTCCCCGTAAGCATGAATAATTTTTTCCGTTTTTATAACCGTAAATCCGCAATGAAATTCAAAAGATTGCATTTTAGATCGCTGCCGGACTGTTAATAATTGCTTCAAATAATTCAAGCTGGCATACAGTGTATCGAAAGATTTAATTTCCACTGGGAAATAGTTGACCATCTGCTCAACGGTGACGCTATCGGTGTAAAGTATAGGTTTTTTATAATCTTTGCTAAGCAGTGCAATGCGCTGAGAAGATCCAAAAGCCGGAATCAATAATAGCAACAATAAATATTTCATAGTAAAAAGTTGTGTAAGGAAATACCCGTAATCGAGTTACAATAATTTCTCCTTGAGCGTAATATATAAAATATCGCATGCACTTTTGCAATAATAAAAATATTAATCAAAAGCTTTTGACAATCTGAAGCTGGATCCTTGGTCGTTTAAGGATATAGTACCTTTTAACAATATCCCCGGATTACTCCTTGGAGGTTTCGGATTGGTACAACATTTAGTCCTATAGTAGAACCCAAAGGTAAGGGGTATGGTGCGTTACACTTGGGTCCTAAAAAAAAACTTACCAACGGCTGCAGCACATTGCAATTGGCTGTTTCTGATGTACTGCTTAGCAATAGGATGAACATCTATTACGGAGCACTTGATGAAGAAGCCTTTCCATCAACAAACATGTTGCGATCGGAAAGGCCAGTCAATTTCGATCATCCAGTTGAGATACCCATTCCTTCAGAGATGCCAGTAATCGGTGCGAAATAAATGCTTGGCTACACCCAAAAACCAAACAGGAAAGGGTGAATCGAGAGCAGAGATTAATTGAAGTATTGCGTTCGTTGTGCCTGCTACCTATTACATCAGTTTATCTTAATTCTATAATGCTAAATCATTTACCATGTTTACCAAAATAATACATATATGCTGGGGTTAACCTAATTTCGCCGGCCACAATTGCTGAACAGTATGCCAAAAGAAAATCCAGGCAAGGATCCGTATCCCTTAATCGTTACCCTTCAGTTCGATAAAGAAGCGCAGGATTATTTCAATACGCTCCGGAAATTGCATTTTCCTCCGGAGATTAACTACCTGGACGCCCATACCACCCTTTTTCATCACCTGCCCTCTGATGAGCCATTTATTTCGAAGGAGCTCCTTAAAATAGCTGTACGGTCAGCATTTTATATACGGGTCACCGCAGTGAACTGTACAGGCAATGGAGTGGCCCTGGCGCTGGAAGCAAAAAAGATTCAGGAAATGCACGCCCGTCTGCAAAAAGTTTTCGGTCAATGGTTAATCCCCCAGGATACCCATACTATTAAACCGCATGTGACGATACAGAATAAGGTTTCCGCTGCAACAGCAAAAGAACTGAGCCTGCAGCTGCAGAAAGACTTTGTTCCTTTTTCAGTACGTGCCATTGGTATCAATACCTGGCTCTACAAAAATGGGCCCTGGGATCATGTTGTATTTTATCCATTTTCCGAAACGGATAAGATATCCAGTTCATAAACAATCAGTAAATTGGTGATTCCAATACCTGATTACTTCCTACATTTGCGAAAATCATCTCACCGGATATGAACTATTTTCTACTCATAGCACTTTTATTGGCTCAAACCAGCATTTTTGCCCAGGAGAATCTTCGATTCCGTGCCACGATCGACGCCGCTAAAGGATTTGGAAAAAAAATAGATGGCAATCCGCAGACCGTGGGCAATGGCGTAACCACCATAACCGCCGGAGTTGTACTTCGCGGAATCTCCCTTTCTGTAGGATCAGGGATCTTTAAAATGGATGGAACAAAAAATAATGACCATTACATCCCCGTATTTGGAGAATTATCTTACCTCGTGGAAAGAGAAGAGATAGCGCCTTTTTTTGGAGTGAGGATAGGAAAAATGTTTCCACAGAAAGAAGTAAACAACCCCTACCCCGCACTCAATAAACAAACCATGATGTACAATCCATCCATCGGGGTAGCCATTGATCTTGGTCCACTTTACCTTTTGCCCTATCTTCAATATTTTGTTCCGGCAGACTTTGACTCCCGATACGACACCTTTGGCGTTGGAATACGGGTAATGACCCGTTGATCAGAATATAAAAAGCACTCCTCCTTTTCCTTTATTGTAAAAATTATTATAAAGCACTTCTGCTAAAATACATTATACCCAAAACTCACATAATAAATTCCCCCGATCTGCGGGTTGCCAAAAGCCGTTTTATAATACTTGTTTAATAAATTAGTGGCACCCAGTTTAAGAATACTGCGATCCACTGGAAACTTATAACTCACCTGCCCGTCTACCACGGTATACCCGGGAATCGTTCCCTGACGAAAATCACTTTCATAATAAAACCCATCCTGGTTGCGCAGGTTTATATTAAATCCCAGACGTTTCTGAAAGCCGAATCCGGTATTTCCAAATCCCAGCACCAGCCGATAGGAAGGCGCATTGAAAAATGAAATAAATCCGGAATCCACGTCCTTTATTTTATCTGAACTGACGTTTGCACTGGCAACAAAATTCTTCGGGAGCACATAATCAATACTAGCTCCAAATCCATAAGTAGTCACTTTACCCACACTGTTGACTGCCACAGATACAGATCGCCTGCTGCTGGCGCTGAACAGATCAAACGGGTTTCCCGGAGCCAATGCCTGCAACACTACCGTTCTTCCGAGAAAATTATCGTAGCGGCCATAATATCCATAAATGTCTACCAGAATATTTTTTGTCAACAATCCTTTGTACCCCGCTTCAAACGATTTCAAGGTCTCTGCTTTGTATTCTCCAAACTGTTGCTCCTGCAACAAGTCCACCGCCTCAGCAGGCTGGGTCCCCGTTTGTAAAGCCTGGCCGGCAGCGCGCACACTGGCCACCGTATACGCTTTGTTAGTTGAAAATTGATAGAAGTCACGAAGCTGAGGCAATCCCCCCAACAATACGGTTCCCCCACCTATCACCAGGTTGATCCATTGGTTCTGCGTAGTGGGAAACCGGTAGGCCGTCTGGTAAGAAGCCCTGACATTATGGTTCCTGGCAACCGAATAAACGGCGGTAAATCGTGGAGTAAACCTTCCTTTAAAATTCTCATTGTGATCGTACCTCCCGGAAGCGGTCAGTTTAAGTTTATCCTCCATCAAACTTTTCGACAGTTGTGCATAAGCACCCAGCTCCGTTATTTTTATCGTGCCTGCCGTATCGGCAAAAATGGTTCCCTGTGAATTGAGCACATACTTTTTAAAACTCGCGCCTACCAGCAGGTTTGCCAGTTCCAGTACATTACCAAAATTATACTGGCCTTCTGTAAAATACAGATCCGATTTGTCCAGAAACAATCCGCCATTCTGAGAAATCGGTGTAGATGCAATTTTATTAAAGAGTGTATTGAAAGCGGCCGATCCGGCAGCAGGTCTGCCTTCGTCCGCAACCGTCCGTCCGGCAGCATTTGCATTCCTGTCCGGGGTAGGTGTAAACCCGGTACCACCTGCAAGCGCAGCTATATAAGGTTGAACTTTGGACAACAAAAATCCCTGGGCATACTGCGAATACCATCCCGCAGCTCCGCCACTTGGTTTCCATCCTTCATTGAATCTCCTGGTGGTAATGGTTGAATTGTACGAGTCTCCAGAGTTTTCCTGGGTGGTGTACGCTCTTAAAAACCAATTCTTGTGTTTCACCTCCAGTTTATACTGGCCAATCTTCAAATTTTTCAACGAATACCGGTCGCTTCCGGTGTATACGGTATTTCCGGTTCCCCAATATCCCACAAGGGACGCTTCAATGGCTTCATTGATTTTATAGTAGAGTCCTCCGGTTAATTTTACATTCACCGTATTGCTGTTCACCACATCCCGTTCATCGTAGCCCGTTCTGGAAACATTAAAAGAGGGATAAGAGCCAACCGTAGAATCCAGGTAGTTGCCTGCTGCCTGCTGCAGCGGACCCGGGAAGGACTGAAACTGCGCACTTGCTTTTATTCCAGCTGCCACAGCAGCCAGTGCAGGTGCCGCCGGATCGTTCAGGTCGGCTGTTGTTTCATCACCGTACACATTTACGCCATCATAATTGGGATCGGATAAACGGTCTCCCTCTTTTACCTCCCCATATTGATTTTGAGACACATCGCCAGCCTGGTAATTTGTTTTATCATCCGCTACCCAATCTTTTGCCTGAATAAACTGGGCACCAATTTTAAATGCAAATTTTTCCCATAGTTTCTGTGCCCATCTCAGGCTCCAGTCGTGAAAGGCTGCGGCGCTGCTGCGTTGCCGTTTATCGGTATGCATGATCCCTTCTTTAACCTGAAAACTAAATCCCGGGTATTTAAACGGATCTTTGCTGCTGATCAGTAAAGTACCATTCATACCTCCCGGTCCGTATAATGCCGAAGATGCCCCGGGGAGCAATTCCATATTATCCACATCCAGTTCTGTAACACCAATCACAGAACCTACCGAAAAATTCAGCCCTGGTGCCTGGTTGTCCATGCCATCTACCAGCTGGTTCAGGCGTGCATTTCCACTTGCATTGAACCCCCGGGTACTGGGAGTGGCAAACGTAAGACTGGAATAAGTAAGGTCAACGCCTTTGATGTTTTTAAGCATATCATAATAACTGGTAGCCGGAGTGTTGCGGATAGCTGCAGAATTGATGCGTTCAATAGATACCGGGGATTCAAGAATTTTTTCGGGAACACGCGAAGCCGATACGACTATTTCCACACCGAGTGATGATCCGGCAATCATATCCACCTGCAGGTTATCGGATGCTCCGGTCACCGCAAGTTCAAGCGGATCATACCCTACTGAAGTGAAAAGGAGGGTAATTGGTAAGGATTTGCTGGTGGTGATCCGGAAATTGCCTTTTTCATC
>JAYUXA010000334.1:0-11316 GCA_043753245.1 Chitinophagaceae bacterium | reverse complement strand
CGTTATCTGGGCCAGCAACAGTCAGGTAACCGGAGACACCATCTTTATGTATACCAAAAACCGTAAACCTGATGAGCTCCGCGTTTTTGAAAACGGGTTGATGATCAATAAAACAGGAGAAAATATGTTCAATCAGATTAAAGGAAACAGACTCTTTGGAATTTTTAAATTGGGACAAATTGATTATGTACGGGCAAAAGGGAATGGTGAAAGTATTTATTATGCAAAAGACGGGCAGGAGAAACTGATTGGAATAAACAAAGCAGCTTCCGACATTATCGAAATGCGTTTTAAAAATAAAGCCCTTTACAGGGTGGTGTATATTAGCGAGGTAACCGGAACGATGTTTCCGGTAAATCAGGCGAAAGACGAAGATAAAAGACTTCGAAGTTTTAAATGGCTGGAGGAACGGAGACCTAAAACAAAATTTGAATTGTTTGGAAATTAACAGAAGTTTAATTAAACCTGCCGTTAGTATAAACGTCATAACTTTTTCCGTAATCATTCAACTGATTGTATGAAGCGAACACTTGGCTGCTTTCTGATAATTATATCGATGTTTTCTACCGGAAAAGTTAATGCACAGGATTATCGTTTCGCATTAGGATTGCGGTTGAGCAACTCTACTCCAACACTTAATAATTCCATTACCGGAAAGTATTTTGTATCCGACCAGAAGGCAGTGGAGGGAATGCTCTCCTTTGGATCCAAATTCGCTTTAGGGGCACTGCTGGAGATGCACAAACCACTGAACGTGGAAGGTCTTACCTGGATGTATGGCGCAGGTGTCTATGCAGGAGTTCTGGAAAAAGAAGTATACATCGGCCCAACAGGAATACTGGGACTTGATTATAAATTTAATGTAGTGCCTATTAATTTATCGCTGGATTGGAAACCTGAGCTTGATATTACTCCTGCCATTAATTTTATCCCCGATGCCTTTGCCTTGTCGGTGAGGTTTACCCTGAATTAGTTTTAGCCAAAAAATAAATAGGCCATAATGACCGAGGTAATAATCCCTACCAGGTCTGCAAGCAGCATAACAGAGATAGTATACCGGGTATTTTTTACAGAAACAGCTCCGAAGTAAACAGCAATTACGTAAAAAGTGGTGTCAGAAGCCCCCTGCAGGATACCAGAAAGTCTGCTTGCAAAGGAATCCGCTCCGTAGGTTGTCATGGTACTCACCATCATTCCTCTTGCAGCCCCACCGCTCAGAGGCCGTATCAGAGCTGTGGGCAGCCCGTCAACGAATCTTGTATCAGATCCGAAAAGAGCAAAAAATGATTTCATCCCATTGATCACGACATCGAATGTGCCGCTGGTGCGCAGCATACTCACCGCAACCAGGATACCGACCAGGTAGGGAATAATCCGTATAGCTGTTTCAAATCCGTTTTTTGCCCCCGTCACAAATGCATCAAACACATCAATTTTTTTGTAGACTCCTCCCAGCACCACCAACAGGAAAACCAAAAGAATAATTCCGTTACTCAACACACCGGAAAAAAGTTGAATTCCTGCAGCATTTAACGTGGAGATATATAGTACCAGTAAAACAATAACAGCGGAAATACCGGTCACCCAAATGATAACAACGGGTTGAAATACATTTATTTTCTGTTTGAAAGAAACCATCAGCATGGCCGCAAGCGTACCAACGAAGGTTACGATGAGGCAGGGAATAAAGATATCTGTTGGGTTCGATGCATTGTTGGATGCACGCACTGCGATGACACTCACCGGAATCAGATTCAGTCCTGCGGCATGAAGGCACAGAAACATGATCTGTGAATTAGAAGCAGTGTCTTTGTGCGGGTTGATCTCTTGCAGACTTTCCATTGCTTTTAATCCAAATGGGGTGGCGGCATTATCCAATCCCAGCAGGTTAGCAGAAAAATTCATGATCATATGACCCATTGCAGGATGACCATGAGGAAGATCCGGAAAAAGTTTAGAGAAAAAGGGTCCAACGATACGAGCAAGTAAACGGATTCCCCCGGCTCGTTCCGCAATGCTCATAAGTCCGATAAATAAAGCAAGCACACCCACCAGCCTGAGACAAATTTCAACCGACACCCAGCAGGTTTCGATGATGCCATCGAGTTTTAAAGGGTTTGCCGGATCGCCGGCCTTACCAATCACCATCCAGCTGAAGATTTGTGAGTTGCCCAGAACGAAACATTTGAACGAGGCCACTACAATAGCAATAACAATAAAAGCCGACCATATCCTGCTAAGTGCCATAAGGGTAATTCTTTCCTTTACTATCGTTTTAAAATCGGAGGACTATCCGGTCAGCATTTCTGTCCGAAAGGTAATCGATTGCAGGCAAAATACTCATCAGCAGTTTATACACTATATTTGCGGCTCAAAAATTTAATTCATGGCATTACAGGCAGGGATAGTAGGGTTACCGAACGTGGGCAAATCCACATTGTTTAATGCAGTGAGCAGCAATGCAAAGGCACAGGCCAGCAATTACCGGTTTTGTACCATTGAGCCGAACGTCGGTCTGGTGGATGTTCCTGATCCGCGCATCAACAAACTGGCTGAACTGGTAAAGCCTAACCGGACCGTGCCTACCCAGATAGAGATTGTAGATATTGCCGGGCTGGTACGTGGTGCCAGTAAAGGAGAAGGTCTTGGCAATAAATTCTTAGCCAATATCCGGGAAGTGGATGCCATCATTCACGTGATCAGGTGTTTTGAAGATGAGAATATTTTACGCGATGAAGGTCCTATTAATCCGGTAGCTGATAAAGAAATAATCGATACGGAACTTCAATTGAAAGACCTGGACAGCGTAGAGCGGAAATTCAGTAAAACGGAAAAACTGGTGCGTACCGGTGATGTCAAAATTAAGATGGAATATGAAGTCCTGGGGCGTTGTAAAAAACATCTTGAACAGGGAAAAAGTATACGGGAACTGGATTTAACAAAAGAAGACCGTACAGCGATCGCAGATCTTTTTTTATTAACTGAAAAACCAGTGCTCTACGTTGCAAATGTGGACGAGGCATCGATGCATACCGGAAATAAATTTTCCGAAGCGCTAAAAGCATCTGTAAAAGGTGAAAATGCTCAGGTCATTGTTATGAACAATACCATTGAGTCGCAGATTGCCGAAATGGATGAACTGGCAGACAGGGAACTGTTTATGGAGGAATATAAAATGAAAGAGCCTGCATTAAACAGGTTAATTACCTCTGCGTATAAATTACTGGACCTTTTTACGTATTTCACCGCTGGGGTTCAGGAAGTCCGTGCATGGACAATTCACAACGGCTGGAAAGCTCCTCAGGCAGCAAGTGTTATTCATACCGATTTTGAAAAAGGATTTATTAAAGCGGAGGTGATCGCTTTTGAAGATTTTATTAGTTATGGTTCAGAGGCCGTATGCAGAGAGAATGGAAAGCTGCGGATCGAGGGCAAAGAGTATATAGTGAAAGACGGCGATGTAATGCATTTTCGTTTTAATGTATAATATTTTATCAGTGGGTTTTACTCAGTATCCAGATATTATCTGTTACCGGTGCTTCGTAAAAAGCTTTTCTGAATGCGGCAGAATTACTAAACTGCAATTGGGTAAGCTGCCGCGATTCATACCGCACAGTGAGCGTAGTGTCTTCAAAAGGCCAGGGATGGATCGTTAGCGATTGATCATCCGTTTGTACGAGCTCAAAATGTTTTTTCTTAGGATGACAACTAATTTCTATGCCTCTCTTTTCGGGAGGCATTTGTCTTTGTGTGATCAATAAAGAACAGGCGTCACACCACTGCATCAGATCATAGATGCGCCCGGATTTTTCTTTATCGAGCTGAAGTGCCTTTCGCCAGATAGTCCGAAGGCGTGTTTGTTCAGACAAAAATGCTTCGACACCGGCACTTTCTTTTTTGTACCGGCCATATAAAAATTCGATATGCATGGAAGTAAGTAAGGCTATATATTGACTCTTGGTAATAGCCATCTGAAAGAGTTGTTTACAATAATCCAGGTCTACCTCTTTCATTGAAAAATTAAGAGGTCCACCTGTTTCGGTCAGCAACTCTTCACCATCCAGCTCCACTTCTGCATCATCGTGCTCAGCTATAGCCATTAATGTTTCCGTCCACCTTTCAGGCCTTTCTTTAACTGACCAGTGGGCTGCGAGTTGTGCCGCCAGTATACCGTGCGCGCGTTGCGTGATCACCTCCCATCCAGCTGCATTGTAATTGACAATCATAGTTTAACTGCTTAAAAAAGAATGCCATCCTCATGATATATGAAATACAGCAATTATATATTAATACTTACAGGAAAAAACAGATTAAACGAAGATCCCTGACCCGGGATACTGCTGGCTGTAATATGTCCCTGGTGCATATCCATGATCTTCTGACTGATAGATAATCCAATACCGGTACCTATATATTTATCCTGTGCATGAAGCCGTTGAAATAATTTAAAGATTTTAGCCATGTACTGCTCTTCAAAACCAATTCCATTATCGGATACGGTTACCTGGTAAAATAGTCCGGGTAATTTCAGGTAGGGTACATTTCCTTTCTCTTTGGCCGTTATAGTTATGCATATCTGCTGGACATCGGAAGTGAACTTCAGCGCGTTATCCAATAACTGTTTAAACAGCTGGGTAAGCAGATCAGGAATTCCAAGGATGACCGGAAGTTTTCCGATAGAAAATACAATGCGATCATTTTGGTACAGGGTATTAAGCCGGTCTGCTTCCTGTTGTACAATATCGTGAAGGTTACATTCCTGAAAAGTAATATTCCGCTGACTGATTTTTGAATAAGCAAGGATATTATCAATAAGTTGCCTTAAACGATCCGTAGACATTTGCAGCCTTTCCAATAGCCTCCTTGCTTCCACTGAAATTTCTTCTCTTTCCAGCAGCGAAGAGATGATCAGTATTTTACGCAGCGGTTCTTTCAGATCATGCGTGCCTATCCAGTTGATGCTGCTCAGCTCTTCATTAACTTTACGAAGTTCGTTGGTCATTGCGCGGTGCTGCTGTTCTTCTTTCCGGATCTGCAGTACATGAAACAGTTTTTGAAGGGCATAAGCAAAGGATAGAGCGGCACTGATTTCAGCCTTTCTCCAGGGAACGCTTTGACCCTTTACGATCTGTTTCCAGTTTTCGAACGATTTGCGGGGAGTGAGGCGCATACCATCTTCCCCTTTGAGTGTAATTTTAGTAGGATCACCCGCCCAGTGCAGGGCCTTTTCTTTTTCCTCCCGAAACCAGGCTATTTCAAAAGAAGCTCCGCGGTAATAAATCATTCCGGCGGCGTATTCCAGACCAGAAATAGGAGGAAGCTGCAATAAAGACGTTAAATGGTAGGTGTCCAGTGTATCCTTCCCGCTGTGGATACAATAGCCGATCAGTTCTTTTACAGAAGATTCAGGAGGGGTGATCCCGTATGCGTTAATTTTATTATCAAACAGAATTACACATCCTGTCGCATTGGTCAGCGATATTAATAACTCACCAAGGTTTTTTTCGTTGAAGAAGTTCTCTTCCATTCCCAGAAGATGATGTAACTGGGTTGCATATACGCTTATATCCTCACTTACCTTGTACTCCTCTGCAATTTCCCGGACCCGGATCTGGGAAGTTAAGAAATGGGCTTGTAATTGTGCAGCAGTGCGGGTGTAATGATCAATGAGCTTCGGAGAATAATGGTGACAGGCAATCAGCCCCCATAATTTACCTCCTAACAAAAGAGAAAGCGTCAGGGTAGCTCCGATGCCCAGGTTTTGTAAATATTCAATATGGATAGGTGATACACTTCGAAGAACCGAAGTACTCAGGTCCAGTTGATGGTCTTTGCGGTCTATGGTAGTAAGAAGCGGAACAGGACTGTACCGGACATCAGCAATCATTCTGCTGAGGTTGGTCATATACAACTGCCTTGCCTGTGAAGGAATATCCGTATGGGGATAGTGGTGTCCGAGCAAAGGGGAGATATGGCTATCGCAGCTTTCTGCGTACACCTCGCCATTATAATGCTCATCAAACCGATAAACCATAACCCGGTCATAACCGGTAACATCACGGATCTCTTCTGCAATTACCCTGCAATGTTCCTGAAGCGTAAGGCTGCTTTCCAGGTAGCGCACAAAATGTCTGGTCTGATCGTACAGGTAGGTAATACTGCTTTTTTCAACAGCTGCTTTTTCAAATTCTATTATCCAGTAGTTATCTCTGGAATGAATGGTGGTTATATAATGGTGATCGAGATGCACGAGCATCAACGGATGACGAATATCAGAATCAATATCCTTAACATAATTCCGAAAGTCTTCGACCACTTTTACCGAAAAAATATCAGAAACAGGATGGTTGAGCATCTCTACCGGTTCCACCCCAAGCCAGGTACCGGTGTTCGCACTGCAGTAGCATACGATTTCTGATTCTTTGTTTACAGCCAGCAGGCATCCATGCTGCTGTATACTGCCAGGAATATGAATGGGTTCTGCCTCGCAATTGGTAAGTGTTGCCAAGCTATGATTGACAATGTCCGTAATTAAATTTGCGGATGGCTGATGCATAGTATATGGATATGGATAAAATTATTTGCGCTCTTCGGCAGGCTTTACAGTAAACGGTTTATCATAAATAGTTGTGCCGTCCAGCAACTGCATGGCTTCCTTTGCATCTCCTGCCCGCTCATACTCAACAAAACCAAAGCCTTTGCTCTGCCGGGTTACCCGATCAGTGATTATACGGGCAGACAACACTTTGCCATACAGTTCAAACATTTCCCGGAGATCCCGGTCGTTCATATTTTCCGGAAATCCGGCAACGAATAATTTCATGATTGCGATTTGTGCAAAGATAAGGGATCAGATGCCCGGACCGGAAGATGCGTTTGACCCGGAAAGCTCCTGGCTTGGTACCGGAATTTTATTTTTTCCCGAAAAAAATTTGACACACCCAACTCTGCTATTTTTGCTGCTCAATTCCAGGATATGTCCTATTTTAAAGATAAAGTAATTGTGATAACGGGTGGAAGTGAAGGAATAGGCAAAGCGCTTATTGAAGCACTGATTCCTTTAGGTGCAAAGATCGCAACCTGCGGTAGAAATCATGACAAGCTCTATAGCCTCCAGATGCGTCATGCCGGCACTTTGCTGCATACTGTGGCCTGCGATGTCAGTAAGGAACAGGACTGCAAGCGGTTTATCGAATCTATTATCAATACATTCGGAGGGATAGATATCCTGATCAATAATGCAGGCATAAGTATGCGTGCGCTGGTCAAAGATGTGGACATTGAGGTAATGCGTAAGGTAATGGATGTAAATTTTTTCGGTGCTGTATACTGTTCCACTTTTGCCCTGCCCTCTATTACCGAACGAAAAGGGTCTATTGTGGGCATTTCATCTATTGCAGGTTATCGTGGACTGCCGGGCCGGAGTGCTTACAGTGCTTCTAAATTTGCTTTACAGGGATGGCTGGAGGCGCTTCGTACTGAAGTAATGGAAGAAGAGGTTAATGTAATGTGGGTATGTCCGGGTTTTGTGAGTTCCAATATCCGCAATACAGCCCTTGATCTGCATGGTTTGCCGCAGAAAGAAAATCCAATGGATGAAACGAAAATGATGAGCCCTGCCGATTGCGCCAGATTTATTATTGAAGCTATAGAAAAAAGAAAACGATCTCTGGTGCTTACCTTTGAAGGAAAACGAACCGTTTTTATGAATAAATTTTTTCCTTCTCTGACAGACAGGCTCGTGCGAAAATTTTATTTTGACAAGGGAAAACTTAGTAAGTAAGGCATCCGGGGTCTCGTAAAAACATAAACTGATTTCATGCCACTAATTACCCTCACTTCCGATATTGGCCATCAGGACTACCTTGTTGGTGCAGTAAAGGGCCAGTTGCTGCAGGTGAGTACACATTTCAGGCTGGTAGATATCAGTCATGATCTTGCCCCGTTTAACAGCTCTCAGGCTGCATATGTATGCCGCAACGCCATTAAAAATTTTCCTGCATACACTTACCATCTGATCCTGGTGAACCTTTTTGAACAAAAACCGGAACAGCTACTGGTTTCTTTTCACAAGAACCAATACATCCTTTGTGCAGATAATGGTTTACTGCACATGATACTGGAGGAGAAACCTGAAATGCTCATTGGACTACCCCTGGATAAAACAGCCATTAAAAATACGCTTTATTGTACCCGCATCTTCGGGGAAGCGATTGAGCGGTTGCATCAGGGCTCCCCCGTTTCGGATATTGGCGAGCCCGATCCGGTATACCTTGAACGCACTCCTTTACGTCCGCTGCTGGGGGACAACTGGATGGAAGGTCAGATCCTTTTTATAGATCATTTTGAAAATATCATTGTCAACATTACCCAGGAGCAGTTTGAAGAACAGCGTAAAGGAAGAAGTTTTAAGATTATTTTTAAGAGAGATGAGGTTATCAATACGATAAGTGAAACCTACGCCAATGTAAAAGAAGGTGAAAAACTCGCGCTGTTCAATTCTGCAGGATACCTGGAAATCGCCATAAATAAAGGTAATGCCGCAGGATTGTTCGGGCTTCAGGGATTTACCGAGAAAGCTCAAAGCCAGCAGACACGTCTTTTTTACCAAACTGTTAAGATCCAATTTATATAATTCAACCGCTCAGCAATCTGTGTTTGTGCGTATTTAAAATTCCTGTAGGTTTGCCAAGCCTAAAAAAACGCCATACAATATGACATTCAACAGAATAAACAACGTGGTAGGATGGATAGTGTGTCTCATTGCCTGCTCGGTTTATGTACTGACCATGGAGCCCACCGGAAGTTTCTGGGACTGCGGAGAATTTGTATCCAGTGCCTTTAAACTTCAGATCCCCCATCCACCAGGGGCACCGATGTTTATATTGCTGGGCCGTTTATTTGTGATCCTTTTTGGAGATGATCCTCTTACTGCGTCCCGCGGGGTTAACTTTATGAGTGCCCTGGCCAGCGGCTTTACCATTCTATTTTTATTCTGGAGCATTACTCATTTTGCACGCAAAATTATTCAGAAGGGCAGTGCTGTGCTTAACAGAGGGCAGCTGATCAGTATCATGGCAGCAGGAATAGTTGGCGCCCTGGCTTATACCTTCTCCGATTCTTTCTGGTACAGTGCTGTAGAAGGTGAAGTATATGCATTATCGTCTTTTTTTACCGCATTGGTGGTTTGGGCGATATTGAAATGGGAGCATGAGGTGGACTTGGAAAGTAAAACTGACGGGCACCGTTTCTCAAGGGCAGACAGATGGCTGGTGTTTATATTTTTTATAATGGGTCTGTCTATCGGAGTGCATTTATTAAACCTGCTCACGATACCCGCCATCATCATGGTGTATTATTTCAAACGTTACAAGGTCACCAAATGGGGAACATTCTTTGCATTTTTGACGGGATGTCTGATTACAGGAATTATTCAGGTGGCAATAATCCAATGGTCTATTAAAGGTGCAGGACAATTTGATATTTTCTTCGTTAATCAGATCGGAACCCCCTTCTTTGTAGGATTCACCATTTATTTTTTATTAATGGCTGCGTTGCTGGTCATCGGCCTGCGATTCAGTGCTGCGCAGATACAAAAATTTACGGGCTTTGGAATATGGCTGGGTGCCGTGATCCTGTTATTTTGCTTTCCTTTTATTCAATCCGGCGGGTCATTTGTCGTATTGTTAATAATAATAGGAATTCTGATCGCTGTCTGCAGCAGTTACAGGAAGGGTATTTTCGCTTTTCTGCGAATAGCCATCTGGTCTACTATTTTTATTATTATTGGGTACTCTACTTATTTTACCACCCTGATCCGCTCCACAGCCAATCCAACAGTGGACATGTATAATGTGGATAATCCGGTGAGTCTTGTCGGATACCTCAGCCGGGAACAATATGGTGACTGGCCGATACTGTTCGGCCCCTATTTCACTGAAGAAAGTGCCAATGAGGATTTTGTAAATACTGGTGATCTGTATGTAAAAGGAGCAACTAAATACGAGATTGCAGGTAAAGTCCAGAAGCAGAATTATTCAGGGATGGAAACAGCACATCTTTTCCCGCGTATGTGGGACAATGGAAACGAAAGGCAACAACAATTTGTGTACAGGGAATTCGGCGGAATAGAAGAAGGTGCTGAACCAAATGAATCCAATGAAATAAGGTATTTCGCAGATTACCAGTTCAGGTGGATGTACTGGAGATATTTTATGTGGAATTTTGCAGGCAAACAAAATGATCTGCAGGGACGCGGCAATATTCGCGATGGCAACTGGAACAGTGGGATCACTCTGGTAGATAATCTATTTCACAGTACTCCAAATGTGCTGCCCGATACCGCAGGAAAAACGAATAAAGCCAATAACAAATTATATTTCCTTCCATTGATACTGGGAGTTCTTGGATTGATCTATCAATATACAACTGACCGGAAAGGCTTTTCTATTTCTTTCCTGCTTTTCTTTTTTACCGGATTCGCTATCGTGATTTATTTGAACCAGGCTGGTTACCAGCCCCGTGAGCGCGACTATGCTTATGTAGGATCTTTCTATGCATTTGCAATGTGGATTGGCCTCGGGGTATTGTGGGTACGGGATCAGTTCAGCAAAGTGCTCAAAGGAGATCTTCCTGCTATTGCCTCTTTTGTGGTATGCCTGCTGGCCGTGCCGGTATTGATGGCTTCCCAGGAATGGGATGATCATGACAGAAGTAAGAAAGTGCTTGCACGCGATCTGGGAAATAATTATATGGAGAGTTGTGAAAAAGATGCGTTGCTGCTAACTTTTGGCGACAATGATACCTATCCGTTATGGTATGCCCAGGAAGTAGAAGGCATTCGTCCGGACCTTCGGGTAATTAATTACAGTTTACTGGGAACAGACTGGTATATCAACCAGCTGAGGTATAAATTAAACCAGAGCCCTCCTTTTGATGTCATCTTTACCGCTGAACAGATACAGGGTAATAAAAGAAATGTGGTGCCTGTGTATGCGCTGCCGGGGTATGATGCCAATAAATATTATGACCTCGAAACGGTGTTGAGAACCGTTGTCGGAAGCGATGAAGAAAAAAATCTGGTGGGCATGCAGAGTGGCGACCAGGCTAATGTAATGCCGGTGAAAAAAGTTAGTATTCCGGTGGATGTTGAAGCGGTCCGGAAATCCATAAAATTCAATCCGGGTGACAGCATTCTGAGTGAATTAAAAATTGATATCAATAAGAATTACCTTCAGAAAAATGACCTCGCGGTACTCGCGGTTATTGCTGCAAATAAATGGAAGCGTCCGATATACTTTACTTCCACTCAGGAAT
>JAYUXA010000333.1:0-5448 GCA_043753245.1 Chitinophagaceae bacterium | reverse complement strand
GCCAACCACTGCTGGCAGTGGTGACTGGACCACTTTTATTGGAAGATTTCATCCCGTTATCGTACACCTCCCGATTGGTTTTTTAATTGCCGGCGCCTTCGTATTAGTAGTTGGAAGGCTGGATAGATTTGCCGGGTGGACTAAAAGCGCAGATTTTTTATTGTTTATAGGTGCTCTTTCAGCAATTGTGGCCTCCTTTTCTGGATACCTGTTATCCTTATCAGGTGAGTATGATGAGGATACCCTGACAACACATCTATGGTTTGGCCTTTCTACATCGGGTTTGGCAATAGCGGCGTTGTTGATACGGGGGAGATCCCGTTTGTCAGCGGATATGAAATGGGCACCACGAGTAAACCAGGTAATCGCACTGATCATACTTTTTACGATTACCATGACCGGACATTATGGAGGGTCATTAACGCATGGATCCGGATACCTTACAGAAAGTATGAGTAGCAATGCGAAAAAGTTGTTCGGTATCAGAGAAGTAGTGCATGTCGTTCCTCAAAAAATCGAGTCAATAAATGAAGCCGTATTCTTCAGGGATGTCATATATCCCATTTTCAGGGAAAACTGTGTGAGTTGTCACAATTCCAATAAAAAGAAAGGGCAGTTGGTACTCGATACTGAAAACGGAATTAGGGCAGGAGGAAAATCAGGCAAATGCATCCATCCTTCGGGTCCGGAAGCGAGTGAACTTTACAAAAGAATAATACTTCCTCAGGGAGAAAAGAAACGCATGCCACCTGAAGGTAAAACCTCACTATCGGAAGTAGAAGTTGCATTAATTTATATATGGATAAAGGACAGTGCATCCTTTACCAAAAAAATCAAGGATTTGAAGAACGTGGATACTACCAGGCTCCTTATTAAAAAGAGGTATCCGCAAGCTAAAGATGCAGGGATATTCGCCATGGCTGTTAACGCTCCTGATTTATCTGCCATTGAAGCACTTCGTAAAACCGGGGTACGGGTAGTGCCTGTCGCTGCTAACCAGCATTATTTGGAATTGAATTTTATTAATACTCCGGAAATGAGCGAAGACCAGTTAGCGCTACTGCGGAAACTCCAATCGCAGGTTACCTGGATGAAAATGAGCAGGATGAAATTGTCTGAAAAAACGATGCAGGTAATTGCCGGGATGCCCAACCTTACCGTGCTTCAAATGGATCAAACTAATATTACCGATGACTATTTAAAATATCTGGAAAAACTGAACCATTTATCGACCCTTAATATTTATCGTACGCAGGTGTCGTATGCCGGGATAGAGAAATTATTGTTATTAAAAAATCTACAAAAGATTTTTTTGTGGGAGACCAATGTGGATTCTGCCGGAATTCTGCGCATCAGGGAAAAGCGAAAGGATCTTGAACTATTTTAGTCAGGTAACTACCTGTTCAACTTTGTTTTTTTCTTTGAAGAAGGATATAATTCTAATTTGAATGAACGCATCATCAATGAATAATATCCTCCTGTTCCTTTTGTATAATCTCCTGCAAACATCATGGTATTGTTTAATCCGTCAGCAGACCACCATTTATTAGGGATCTGTGGAAGATAAGCAGAGTGGTTTTGTCCTCCAAAGGGCGATTCGTTATGAAATATCTTCCAGGGACCCCAGGGGTTTTGGCTTTCATACAATTGTAGCTCCGTTTGCACGTCCCATGTAGACCACTGCTCCTGCGACGCATTTTCCGAATGTGGAACAACATCACTGTATATGCCCAGAATATATCGTTTTAAAATAGTATTGTAAGATATAGTTGGATGACCGGTATGTCCGGTGTCTGTAAAAATTGGATAGCTCGAATCCTCTGAAGAAGTCCAGGAGGGAACATTCTTCTCTGAAACCGAATTTAGGAATAACCATGCTGATCTGAACAGAATGCTGTCCCTGTGTACTTTTGCCATATACACATGGTCGCCACTTTCCCAGGATACATCATTGGACATGGCATATACGTAAGGGCCGAGCGATTTTGGAACGTTCGAATATCCTGGTCCGAAATTGACAAAACAAAGACCACCGAATTTGGGGCCTAAAAACCTCGGTGTGGTGGAATCAGGTATGTTAGTCCAGGATTTTCCTCCGTCCATTGATTTTATAATTCCCGCCGTACCATAATTCTTTGAATAACTATCTGTGAAATACATAGCACTTAAAAAATGGGTATCTTTCACCTGTTCATTGTACCTGTAAAGCGGTGTCCGATGAATTACGGAGTCGTAGTAGGGCAATATCCTTTTGATATTCCAGTCGTAATCATAAATGGATACATAGAGAATCTTTCCGACTGCAACAGGACCATTGACATATCTTCTTAACAAAGGCTGCGGCAGCATCTTCCTGAATGGAATATCAGTAAAATCGGTAACCGTCTCCACATGATGGTGAGGAGGCGTTCCTTTTATTTTTAAAAGATGCGCATAAGTGTCTGGTCCACCAAAATTGGCTCCATCGTCATCCAGCACGTACAGATTATCATCAGCACCCCATGTCCACCAATGCATGTCTGATCCTGTTCCCGGATTGGTGTATGGAGCAGAAGTCCAAACCAGTTGTTTAATCAGTTCGCTTTTGGGATAGGGTATAGTATGTGCAGGGTTAATATCCAGGTTTTGGGCTTGTACCACTGACAGGTCAAAGCAACTAAATAGTGCAGAAAACCAGATGAAAAGTTTTAAAGGAAAGCAGATAACTGAACTTACAGTATGGCATTTAACCGGGTTGTTGTTTTTCATTTGCAATGCATGTATGATAAATGTAAGACAGATCTTTTCTTTGATTTAAATTTTTATTTCAGCTTCGCACTAACACCGCAGGATGTTATAAAATAGTCGTTTATCGGATTTCTTTTCAAACATAAAAGTAACGACAATTGTTAGGAGTAAACAAATGCCGCTATTTATTGTTGTAGCTGTAAAAAGCTAACTATCATGAATCAGTACTTAATAATCGGGGGTTCCGGCGGCATAGGGCAAGAATTAGCTGTACAACTTTCCCAATCAGGCAATCAGGTATTAGCGACCTTTAATAAACATGAACCTGCAATAGAAAATTCCCATATAAGCTTTCACCAGTTGAATGTGTTAGACGAAACGCTTTCTCTGGATTTTTTACCGGATGAAGTATCAGGCCTGGTGTATTGCCCGGGCAGCATCAACCTAAGGCCCTTTGAAAGAATAAAGCCGGCAGATTTTGAAGCAGATTATAAACTTCAGGTAATTGGAGCCATAAGGCTTATTCAACTGGTTTTGCCAAGATTAAAGAAAGCTGAAAATGCCGCAATCGTTTTATTTTCTACTGTTGCTGTACAAACCGGCTTGTCTTTTCATACGCAGGTAGCGGCTTCCAAGGGTGCACTGGAAGGATTGACAAAAGCCCTTGCGGCTGAATTTGCTCCTTCGATAAGAGTAAACTGTATAGCTCCCTCCTTAACCGATACACCCCTTGCAGCCTCACTGCTGAATACGGAGCAAAAACGGGAAGCAAACGCTCAGAGACACCCGTTAAAACGAATTGGTACTACAAAGGACATTGCAAACATGGCAGCATTTCTACTCTCCGAAAAAGCAAGTTGGCTAACAGGACAGATTCTACATGTAGATGGGGGTATGTCTTCCATCAAAAATTAAACGACAACTGTTGATAATAAAAAAAATGACAGAAACTTTCTTATCAGCCCGTTGGGAAAATTTGATCATGGCCAATTATGAGGTTACCCCTGAAGTATTAATTCCGTATCTGCCAAATGGTGTTGAACTTGATTTTTACAATACTAAAAGTTATGTGAGTCTGGTAGGGTTTATGTTTAAAAAAACCAGCCTGTTCCATATACCCATCCCGTTCTTAGGAACGTTTGAAGAAATAAATCTTCGTTTTTATGTTAAGAGATCCGAAGGAAATAGTATAAAAAGAGGGGTGGTTTTTATAAATGAAACAGTTCCCTACAAATTGGTAGCATGGCTTGCCAATAAGGCCTACAAAGAACACTACATCGCTATTCCCACAAGAAATTTCATAGTTACTACCGGGTCTTCTAAAAGTGTAACGTATGAATGGAAAATAAAGGAGAAATGGAATCATCTAACGGTAAATACTGCTACTGAAAATGAGCAAATGCTGCCAGGCAGTGTGGAAGAATTCATTTTTGAGCATTATTATGGATACACCAAAATAAATAGTCTGGTTTCCCAGGAATATAAAGTCAATCATCCAAGATGGGTGATTAATAAAGTACTGGATTATTCTATAAATTGCGACTTTCAATCCATGTATGGGAACGATTTCTCATTCCTGAGTGATCTTACACCTGATTCCGTACTTATTGCTGAAGGTTCGCCGGTTACTGTTAAATGGCAGCGAACTGCATTCTAAATATGTTACCGATGGAACAGAGAGATACTGACAGAATAATCGAAATGGCATGGGAAGACAGAACTCCTTTTGAAGCTATTAAGATCCAATTTAATTTTTCAGAAGCCAATGTAATTGCATTGATGAGGAAGGAACTCAAACGAAGCAGTTTTAATCTGTGGAGAAAGAGGGTAAATAGTGGTATCAGTCAGAAGCATAGACAAAAAAGACATCCCGGTACAGGCAGATTTAAATGTAGCCTTCAAAAAATTATTTCGATGAATAAAATAAGTAAACGCTAAATGAACCTGAAATTCGCAACAGAATATGAATTGATACTTGAAAAACTGGATCAGATCGATCCGGTAAGATACGGTAGAACACGTAATTATGTGGATGGTGCAGTTACCTGTTTGTCGCCCTATATCTCAAGAGGTGTTATCAGTTCCAGGCAAGTTCTTAAAAGTGTTTTAGAAAAAGGATATAAAATTACGCAGATAGGATCGTTTGTAAAGGAATTATGCTGGCGGGACTATTTTCAAAGGGTTGCCCAGATAAAAGAGTTGACCACTGATATTAAACAGGCTCAATCACCTGTTTTAAATCATGGAATTCCTGTGCAAATTTTAAATGCCACAACCGGGATAGAAGGTATAGATAACGCTATTAAACAACTGTACGAACATGGTTATATGCACAATCATTGCCGGATGTACACGGCTTCATTGGTTTGTAATATTGCCAAATCATATTGGTATCATCCTGCACAGTGGATGTATTATTATTTACTGGACGGCGATTGGGCAAGTAATGCCTGCAACTGGCAGTGGGTTTCCGGTGCCAACAGCAGAAAAAAATATTACGCCAACCAGGAAAATATCAATAAGTATACGTTCACTGATCAGACCAGCACCTATCTGGATAAATCTTATGAAGAACTGGAGACCAACGAAACTCCGGCTCAGTTATGCGATACACAAAAGGTTATTTTGGAAACGGAACTTCCCGTAACAAGCGAAGTTCAACTTAATTCCACGTTGCCAACATTTTTATACAATTATTACAACCTCGATCCGCTATGGCAT
>JAYUXA010000332.1:0-11345 GCA_043753245.1 Chitinophagaceae bacterium | reverse complement strand
AGGTCGTTTCCGGCAGGAGCAGCGATCATAATTCCAAACCGTACTGCATCTGCGCCATAGCGGTCGATCAGTTGTAGCAGGTCGGGAGAATTTCCCAGACTTTTGCTCATCTTTCTTCCGAGCTTGTCGCGAACCATACCGGTAAAATAGACATCCCTGAACGGTATTTCCGTTTTGTATTCCATTCCAGCCATGATCATACGGGCCACCCAAAAGAATATAATATCCTGACCGGTGACCAGTACTGATCCCGGATAGTAGTAATTAATGTCCGCATTGTCCGGATGCGTAATTCCTTTAAATACTTCTATTGGCCACAACCAGGAAGAAAACCAGGTATCGAGCACGTCGTCATCCTGCGTTAATGCTGCATCTGTGACCGTATATCTTTCAGCAAATATTCTTTTTGCATCTGTTTCATTTTCAGCAACAACAAATCTTCCGTCTTTATGGTACCATGCCGGAATACGCTGTCCCCACCACAATTGTCTGCTGATACACCAGTCTTTTATATTGGAGAGCCAGTGTTTATAAGTATTTAAAAAACGTTCTTCCGGATGTATATTTACTCTTCCGTCGAGAACAGGTTCTAATGCTTTATCTGCAAGAGAAGGCATTGAAATAAACCACTGAGTGGAAATTCTTGGTTCAACAACGGAGTTGGTACGCTGGCTATAACCCGCACGGGTATTGTTGTCTTCTTCTTTTATCAACCATCCTTTTACCCTTAATGCTTCGGCCACTTTTTTTCGGGCATCGAATCTTTCCAGGCCGGCAAACTGACCGGCAACAGCAAGAAGCGTTCCATCCTCATTTAGGGTTTCAATCACTTCCAGATGATGTTTCAGGCCTATATTGTAATCATTGATATCGTGTGCAGGAGTAACTTTCAATACACCGGTACCAAATGCAGGATCAATGTATTCGTCTGATATTACCGGAACGATCCTGTTGACAAATGGGACCACCGCATATTTACCGGTCAGGTGCGTGTACCGGTCATCGTTAGGGTGCACACAAACAGCCGTATCGCCCATGATGGTTTCGGGGCGTTGGGTAGCAATAACAATAAAAGGGGAGTGTTCGTTTAATAAGGACAGGTCAGATAAAAGGTGGTCGACAATATAATACTTTACGTAATACAATTTTCCCTGCAGGTCACGGTGTTCCACTTCTTCATCACTCAGGGCAGTTTTTGCTACCGTATCCCAATTGATCATTCTGGCCCCACGGTATATCAACCCTTTATTGTACAGGTCAACAAATACTTTAATTACCGCCCGGTAATAATCGGCATCCATGGTAAAGGATACCCGGTTCCAGTCCACACTGCAGCCTAATTTAACCAGCTGGCTGTAAATGATGCCCCCGTATTTTGCTTTCCATTCAAAGGCATACGCAAGAAATTCTTCACGGGATAACTGTGCTTTATCAATATTTTTTTCCTTTTTCAGCATCTCCACCACTTTCGCTTCTGTGGCGATAGAGGCATGATCACTGCCGGGAACCCAGCAGGCGTTAAATCCACTCATCCGTGCTTTTCTGACCAGGATATCCTGAACAGTTTCATTAAGGGTATGGCCCATATGAAGTACACCGGTAACATTAGGAGGGGGAATAACAATAGTAAAGGCAGGGCGTTGGTCAGGAACACTGTTGAAGTAGCCTTTCTCTTTCCAGTGTGCATTCCATTTTTCTTCGGTAGAAAGGTGATCGTAGTTTTTAGTAAGCTCCATACCCGGCAAATATAAAAAATGGAGCACTATAACACAATAAAAAATCAGGACCCTAAGCCGGCCCTGTATTGAAAAGAAGTATTGATGTTACCTGAAAATTTATGCGAACCAAAAAAGGTAAGACAATAACATGATCAAGCTTAAAAACCCAAATGCCCATAACGCTGTAGAAGCAGTTTGGCTTAAATGGAAGTTGGTCTGATCCTTTTTCATAACGTGTCTGTTTAAATGACTTAAATATGCAAATGCATAATTACTGTGGTCGGCTAACGGAGGATTTTCGAAAAAGGATACAGAAGAAAGGGTTGAAACATCCACGAAGTGAACACCCTCAACAAATGTAGGCTATCGATCCTGGAAAATCAAGAATTTCTCCACATAATATTGGGAAAATCATCAGGGTGAGATATCTTCAGGATACATGTATGCAATAGTGGATATTGAGACAACAGGTGGGTTTGCTTCGGCAAATGATATTACAGAAATTGCCATTGTGCTGCATGATGGCCAGCAGGTGACAGAAGTTTACGAAACTCTTATAAAGCCTTCAGTTCCAATACCTTATTTTATTCAGTCTCTAACCGGAATTCATTCGGCCATGGTAGCAGAAGCGCCCGTATTTGAAGAGGTGGCAGAGAAGATATTTGAAAAACTGCGTGGAAGGATCTTTGTGGCGCATAACGTCAATTTTGATTACTCTTTTGTAAAACACCACCTGTCAAAAGCCGGACTGGACCTCACTGTTCCAAAACTATGCACGGTGCGCCTTAGCCGGATGGTATTTCCTTCCCTTCCCTCTTACAGTTTGGGGAATCTATGCCGGAATTTTGGGATCACCATTGAGCACCGGCACCGTGCGGGTGGGGATGCCCAGGCTACCGCCAGACTATTTGATCATATACTTGACAACGGAGGGCTTCCGTTTATTGAGGAGTTTCTTAAGAAAAAATCTAAGGAGCAATCGCTTCCTCCAAATCTTTCCCGGGACCAGATTGAAAAACTGCCTTATTGCCCTGGGGTGTATTATTTCCATGACCAGAAGGGAAAGATCATTTATGTGGGCAAGGCAAAAAATATAAAATTCCGGGTGAGCAGCCATTTCACGCACAACGGTACAGGCAGGCAGCGGCAGGAATTTTTAAGGAATATATACAGTGTCACCTATCAGCATTGTGGGACCGAACTGATGGCTTTTATTCTTGAAAATGTGGAGATTCGCAAACACTGGCCTAAATACAACTCGAGCCAGAAAACGTTAAGTCCTGGTTTTGGTTTATATGAATATGAGGACCAGAACGGCTATAAGATATTGGTAGTAGAAAAAAAGATCACCAGTCTCAAAGCACATTATACGTTTAATTTACAGGTAGAAGGGTACCAGTTACTGAACCAGCTCCGGGATAGGTTTGATCTTCACGCTATGGACCCCGGATCTGTTGAGCAATACAATACCCGGGTAGATGAGGCGGTCAGTTATCTCGAAAAGTTGCTTCCGACCTTTGCAGTTATTGATGACCGTTATGATAATACCGGGCACTCCTGCATCCTTATTGAAAAGGGACGGTTTTATGGCATGGGGTATATGCCGGAGGATGCGGTCGTTTATTCTGCAGAAGAATTAAAGTCGTACCTGCAGGTGTATCCGGAAAATGATTATATCCGTGGGCTGATCTATCAGTATGTGCAGAAAAAACCGGAGAAAAAGAGGCTGTTTAATTAATCCTTCTTATGACAAACGGATACCCTGGTGGAGTCCGGCATTACAGATAGAAATGTTGGTAAGGGGGTAGGGTTATTAGTAATTTTCTGACAGTACCTGCATTGGAGATGCCTGGCGGCGGTCCTGATCCGTTATCTGTCTGCCAGATGCTGATGTAATAGTTCCATGAATGTTGTACGTGGAATCATGGTGGCACCCAGGCGCTCCAGGTGTTCGGTATATACCTGACAATCGATCAGCTGAACATTTTCTTTTTTAAGCTGGCGCACGTAACATATAAACGCGAATTTACTCGCATCGCTTTTTTTGCTGAACATACTTTCTCCGTAAAAAATATTGCCAAGTCGGATACCATAAAGGCCACCAACGAGTTTATCGCCGAGCCATGCTTCTGCGCTGTGTGCGTATCCCAGCTTATGCAGTTCGGTATAGGCATTTTTGACATCGTCCGTGATCCAGGTGCCGTCCTGGTCTTTGCGGGAGATCTGTTTACATTCATTGATCACTTCCCGGAAGGCCTGGTTTATCGTGAAGCGGAATGTATTTTTCTTAACAAGTGCTTTCATGCTCTTGCTCTCCTTTAAGGCATCCGGAAAAAGAACAAATCGCGGGTCGGGGCTCCACCATAAAATAGGTTTACCCTCATACCAGGGAAAGATGCCGGAGCGATAAGCGAGTAAAATCCGTCCGGGGGAGAGGTCACCACCGGCGGCGAGAAGGCCGTCGGGTTCGGCCAGGTCAACAGGGGGGAAGAGGAGTTGGGTATCTAGTGCGAAGATCGGCATATGTCAGGCGGTCACTTCAATCGTTGCGCCGATTCCGCGTTCCGTAATAGCGTCGCAGTATTTCTTAAGATCATCGTAGGAGCCGCTTTTCACAGCGTACTTGCCTTTAAAATGAATGAAGTAAGCGCATTGTTCGGCTTGTTCGGTGGTATGTCCGCAGACGGACATCAGGGTTTCGATGACCCATTCAAAGGTATTGACCTCATCATTCCAGACGATAAGGTTCCAGGGCTCTTCTGTGTCCGTAAGCAGATCGGTATTGTGATCTTCTAGAATTTTGGTGCTGCTTTTAAAAACCATACTAACGCTTTATAATCTTCAAAATTAAAAAATTAAACAGTGGTATCAAATCAAATAAAAAATTAGGCAAAACCAAATGTATTATGATTTAGTTTAATGTTTGGTTAATTCATTGATCAGGGGAGTACAAACAGGCTGAGGTGAATAGTATTGGGTAGCGGCTACTCATTTTTTAAAAAGCTATTATTTTTTTGTTTCAAATAGGTGGTGCCCCTATCTTTGCCATCCGAAAAAAGGGGAGCATAGCTCAGTTGGTTTAGAGCATCTGCCTTACAAGCAGAGGGTCCGCGGTTCGAGCCCGTGTGCTCCCACTTAGTACAGATAAGGGTTTCAAGAAATTGGAACCTTTTTTGTTTTTGCACGTTTGCATACAAAGTGTCTTAGCCCCCTAAATGGCTGGACTAAATTAGTAAATCAATATAGTCACTTAAATTTAGGTCATGGCAAAACAACGCAGAAGCTTTTCTGTGAACAGAAGCTTCAAACCATTCAGGAAGGAGACCAGCACAGGGTGTAATAGACCCTTCGTAATCACAATTTATCGCACACTTTATCAACCTCAATAATTTTGATCACCTCAGTTAAATATCATTGAGATTTTCCTCTTTATTCGAGGGGATACCTGCCAAATTTAATAGGTGGTTTCTAAAAATAAGATAGATTGAGATGGGAACTGAAATTGTAAATTATCCATGATAATGGCCTCAGAAGATAAGTAAGATTGTATCATTATTTCGTTGAATAGTAGAAGGCTACTCTGAAATTCTTTGTTATTTTTATTATGACAGATTCATCTTTTCAATTGTTATAAAAATAAATCTCAAGATGATAGCTTGCTTAACTATGTAATTTTTACATATTATTAATGTAATACCATGGATAGAAGATCTTTTCGACACAGTGTAAGTGTTGTATCTGCATTAACAAGCCTAGACCCGGCAACGGTATTCGGATCTAAAGCTAACTACGCTAGCATCAAAATAGGTTTTTTGGAAAATTAAATTTGTTTGGAAAATTCATTTTATTTCCTAAACTAAATACCGTTATGATTGAGCATTCACACATGATCATTCAATCCGAAGCATCTTTAAAAATGGGACAAATTGAGAAGTACAAACACAGTATTAACGGGGCTTACTCTTTTTCTTTTCTTAGGTTGTGTTGCCCAAAAGAACACAGCAAAACCAAGAATTATAAGTACCTATCCTGTAAGGCAGCTAGAAAAGCAAATGGAAATTAATGCCAACTGGAATAAAAAAGAATGGCGAAAAGCAGCAACACTTTCTGTAAATAAAATAATGGGTGATCAGCCCGGTTATACGCCATCCGTATGGGCAAAGTTGTTATACGATAGTGCACATGTGTATATCATATTTTCCGTAAAGGAAAAGTTCCTTAATGCCAACGTGAAAGAAATCAACGGCCCTGTATGGCAGGACGCCTGCGTAGAGTTTTTCTTCGCTCCTGACACATTGTTTCCAGAACGCTACTTCAATCTTGAAACTAATGCGGCCGGTGTGGCGCTCATGCACTTCAACAAAGTTGCAAAAGACAGCATGACAGATTTGGCTGTGAACGATATTAAAAAAATAATTATTTCGCATTCTTTTATTGCTGTTGGTGAAAAAGAGATAAAGAAACAAGTAAAATGGACATTGGAATATAAACTACCGATAGCCATATTGGAGAAATATGCAACAATCACCAGGCCGGCCCCGGGAGTCTACTGGAGAGCGAATTTTTATAAGATTGCCCACAAGTCATCGCATCCGCATTACTTGTCATGGTCAAATGTGCCCGGAGATGTTGATATGCACCTGCCGCAATTTTTTGGAAAACTAAAGTTTCAAGACTAAATGCATTTAAAAAAAAATCATGAAATATATCCTGCTTTGGTCATTCCTAATTTTGAGTAATAACAAAACCGCTTATTGCCAAAATAATACGGATGCAAAACAGCTTGGGGATGGTGTTTCCGCTAAAAACCTTTTCCATACAGGATTTGAGAAGAAAAAGGGGAATGATTTGAAAATTTCAACCATCCTGGAGGGAAAAGGATCGATAGAGCTTTCATCCGGTATAAAACGGAACGGGGGACACTCATTAAAGTTAAGCAAGACTAATTCGTTTGGCTATGTGATTGCATCGGCTAAAAAACCAGTAAATGTACAGCCCGGGCAATCGTACACCTTTCGCTTTTGGTTTAATACTGACAATGCGCATATAACTTCCTTTCTTATCCCAAGGTTGACCACGGATACCAAAACCACGGCTGTTGTCAATCCCAATTCGCCATTGTGGATCGGCCAGGACTGGGAGTCGCAGTCGCTGATAAGAAATTCACCTTCAACCAACAAAAGGGATTGGATAAAACGAGTGGTTTTCTATGAAAATAAAACTGACAAAGTCCAGAAGCTCTATTTACAGATTGCGCTCTACGGCAATCCGTTTACGGTGTACATAGACGACTTGGAATTTGAAGAAGGGCAAGTGACATATACTGAAGAACCGGAGCTACCTGGATATGCTTTTACAGAGGCAGAGGTAGAAAAAATTGTGTCAGAAAGAAAAGAAGAATCAGCCTCTTTCCATGGAACTGATGGCGCAACACGCTTTACACTGAATGGCGATGAGACTTGGCCTGTATTTTACCGTGCTTGGTATAAGGAAGGTGGCTCAACGGATCCGGGAGGGTTTGGTAAACTAGATATTAATATCAACAATGTAGAACTAATCTTATTACGGGATGGATACCCTAAGAATAAATACCGTACAGCCGTCATGGATGTTCTGCGTAAAAATCCGTACGCTAAATTGTATCTGGAATTGGATATGGACCCTGATTCGGCCTGGTTGGCCCGGCATCCGGATGAACAATGGGAAACGAAAGCTGGAAAGAAAATTGAAGGTAGCAGTTATGCTTCGGAAGTGTGGCGTAAAGATGGAGCGACTGCGATCAAAAATTTAATTAGAGATTTAAAAGAAAATGATTTTTGGAAACTTGTAGTTGGAGCTAATGTTTCAGGCGGTCATGATTGGCAGTTCTGGACAAAAGCCATTGGTGAAGTTGCCGTTGATTATTCGCCTGTCAATGTGAAAGGCTGGCGGCAGTATTTAGAAAAAAATTACAGTAACATTGCTGCACTTAACAAAATCTGGAAAACCAACTACAGTAGGTTTTCTGATATACCTGTTCCTGATCCGACCGTTAAGCATGAATCGTACGCACCGATTCTGGTACGTGGCCCAGTGCCTGAGTACAGACAATATGCTGAGGCTATCGCCTATGACCTACGCGAATATTTTGCAACAGCGGTAAGAGAAGAAACCCGCAAAGATATTTTCATTTCCGCCTATAGCATGCCGATGGAGAATCAGCATGGCTATTTTCTAAAAACATCCGGGAAAAAAGGCAGGGCGAACAACGCCATTGCCAGCATGAGCTATTATGCCTACCGCCAGCCTGGTTTTGCTTCCGGCTATCACCCAGAACAATCTTTTGGTTTTCACAACAGTGCTTTTATCCAAGAGCTTGATTTACGCTATAAGCAGGAAACAAATGAGCTCAACTCTATGTGGGTGGGAAGCCAGCCAACTATCACCGATTGGCGTAACATGCATCGAAAATTAGTGGGTATATCTTTGGCGCAAGATCAAGGATATTGGTATTATGAATTGCATAAACAGTTTTTACATCCTGAGTTGTTAGAAGAGATAGGGGCGGTTAAAAACATAGCCGATGCACTAGCTAACAAAAAAGCGGTTTCATTTCGTGCTGACGTTTGCCTGATTCGCTTTGACGCAGAGAGCAGGTATTATGGATCTTCGGTTGATAACGCAGTAGCCGCAACTAATTATTGGCAATACATGCTGTTGGAAACAAGCGGCGTTCCTTTTGACGTACATTATTTAAATGATGTGATGACCGAACCGACGTTGCAGCAATACAAAGTATACCTTTTTCACAACAATTCTTACCTCACTGAAAAGCAGAAAGACTGGGTCAACAAAAACCTAAAGAAAAATAACATAACGATTGTCTGGTTGTATGATCCCGGATATGTCACGGATAATGGATTATCCATCGAAACTGTCGAAAAACTTACGGGATTAAAAGTAAAAACTGAACCTGGTTATTCACGATCGCTGGTTTCTGTTAATCGAAACAGTAGCGATAAACTTGCCGGTGGCAAAGAAGGATACCTACGGGTTCCGGAATTTCAGGGAATGGCAGAAGCATTGTGCGCAGTTTTTAATACAACCGGAAAATCGTACTCGGTTGAACCCTTTTTTAGCCGTTATGGCTATACGGCGGCGCCGGGTGTTTCCCGTTATCAAAAATTTTGGATTGAAGGCGGTTTTGATGCCGCGTTGGCTACTTATAAAGAAGACAGCAAAGTTGCCATTGCTGTCAAACGTTTCCCCGATTGGAGGTCCGTGTATGTTGCAGCCCCCAATGCACTGGCAGGGGAAATGTTTTACAACATTGCCAAAGAAGCAAATGCCTATACAACAGGGCCGCCTGCGTTTGGTGAACTGCGACTGAGTGGACGGTTTGTATCCTACCATGCCGTTAAGACCGGGAAATATGAATTTCAATTACCCAAAGGAACTTCGAAAATAATAGATGCAGATACTGGTGAAGTGCTGGCAAAAAACACGGCAACGTACACCATAGACGGCAAGGCGCAAACTACGTATTGGTATTTCATTGAGTAAAAACACGCATGAAAACTATAATATTAAAAATATGTTGATGAGAAAAATAACATTTACGTTGTTGTTCCTGACGATGATATTCACTGCAAAGTCAGAGAATTACTTTGTGAGCAAAAAAGGTAATGATTCTAATAATGGTTCTTACGCTAGTCCTTTCCTTACCATCCAAGCTGCCTTAAACAAAGCTTCAAGACCTGGCGATAGTGTATTGGTTAGAGCAGGAATTTACTTTGAACACCTAAATTTTCCACACAGTGGTTCAGTGAATGAACCAATTGTCGTCGCATGTTATAAAGATGACCTTGTCAGAATTGATGCATCAAAAATTTCGCCTACGCAGGCCATTTTTGTAAAGATTGACGCACAAAATCATGTAATTGTTCGTGGTTTTTGCTTTCAAAACTTCCGCAATCGCAAAGTAGCCTCAATGGGCCTGGCAGTAATTGGCCCCAGTGAAGGTGTGCAGCTACTTGACAATAAATTCATGGATTTTAACCCAAAAGACAAAAAGTGGGGAGGTTTGAAAGGAATTGCTGTATTCTCCACTCGCAATCAGCATGTAAGCAATTTTCGTATAACAGGTAATAAGTTTATCCGCATTGCTACTGGTGAAAGCGAAGTGGTTTCCTTAAACGGTTTTATTCATGACTTTGAAGTTTCAAATAACGAGGTGTTCGATGCTGCCACGAACCCAATTTTACAAGTGGGAGGTGGTTATAAAATTAAAGACTGGGTGAAAGGTTATGACACTGATAGCATGGGCGTCCCTTCGCGGGCGGTGTTTCGAAACAACTACATTCACGATAACCGGAACGGGCATGGAACCATTGGCATTTATATTGATGGCGGCCAAGATATTCTTATTGAGAACAACCGCATCATCAACAATGTAGTCGGCATCGGGATAGGTTGCGAAGAAATACGAGCTAAAAAGTCACGCAATATCGTTATTCGGAATAATGTACTGATTAATAATTCCAATGCGATTTGGACTGGCAACAGCCCCTCTGCAATTCGAAACCGCCCACCGGGTGCAGTGGACAGTATTTTTATTTATAACAATACTCTGGTGAATGGAGAAGGCGGATTGTTGCGGTTTGAAAATTCTGCGGCATCAAACATTTTTGTTTTCAACAATATTTTTTGGCGACAGCCTGATCAAGCCGGAGGCTATATGATCAAGGCCGATAATCCTGATATATCCAACTTTATCCTGAATTACAATTTTTACTATACAGGTTCGGCATCTGTCCCAGATGTTTTTTTCTACGGAGGCAGGTCGTACAAAACATTGTCACTTTTTCAATCAAACACAGGAAATGAAGCGAATGGTAGATGGGTTGATCCGCTGTTTGAAAGCCCGCCCTTCGATATTGAATTGAAGAACGGTAGTCCGGCCATTGATGCCGGCATTGCATTGGAAAAAGTACCAACAGACATTAAGGGGGTAAAAAGAC
The DNA here is from genome assembly GCA_043753245.1 of Chitinophagaceae bacterium. Lineage (GTDB taxonomy): Bacteria > Bacteroidota > Bacteroidia > Chitinophagales > Chitinophagaceae > Flavitalea. The sequence goes on along the minus strand of JAYUXA010000332.1, from coordinate 628 downwards.
CATCCGGACTCGGAACTGACATAGGAGCTTACGAAAAGAATCAATCTCAGAAGTGAACATTCAAACCACCGGATGATTTTAAGACGAAAGCAAAGCATTTTATTAAATAAACTAAACTATAAACCATTATGAGATTCTGTGTCGTATCATTGTTGCCATGTAAAACTATTTTTTCCCATGCGCATTATATATTATTTACCCCTGTCATGGGCTGGATAATCCAGGCAAATAAAAAATCAGTACTTGTTATTTATATCTTATCCTGTTTGCTGACAGCCTGCCAAAACAGTAAACCAGCAAAGGCCGGCCCTGTAGAAACGTATTCTCTTAATGCTATTAGCAGGGATTATGACAGTCAATGGGAAGGAATACTAAAAGCATCTGACGGTAATGTTTACTTTGCTTCTTCAACGCACTCTTATCGTCACGGTGCCGGCGTTTTTAAATTCAATCCTGCTACAAAAAAACTAACCGTTTTAGCAGAAGACATTACAAGAGTGGTAGGCGAAGACCCGGGGAAGACGCCCCCGCAAGGGAAAATTCATAGTCCATTTGTGGAAGCCAGCGGATGGATATATTTCACTACACATATTTCAACCTATTGGAAAAATGCAATTGACACTTACAC
>JAYUXA010000331.1:0-11362 GCA_043753245.1 Chitinophagaceae bacterium | reverse complement strand
ATAAACTTACCGCATAAATGGTTCCGAAATACAAGCGTATTCTTCTGAAATTATCCGGTGAATCATTGATGGGTGATAAGAGCTTCGGCCTTGATCCCGCCATGATCGAGCAGTATGCACGCGATATCAAAGGTCTTACCGAGTTGGGTGTGCAAGTGGCAGTAGTGATTGGCGGCGGTAATATTTACCGCGGCATGAACGAAAAAGATACCGGTATCGAAAGAGCACATGGCGATTATATGGGGATGCTGGCAACCGTTATCAATGGAATGGCCATGCAGGCGATGTTGGAAAAAGTAGGAGTGTTTACGCGTTTGCAGAGTGCTATAAAGATGGAGCAGATAGCTGAACCGTACATACGCAGAAGGGCCATGAGGCATCTGGAAAAAGGCAGAGTGGTGATCTTCGGAGCCGGTACCGGCAACCCTTATTTCACCACAGACACTGCGGGATCGCTCAGAGCAATTGAAATCCAGGCAGAGGTTATTATTAAGGGAACCCGCGTGGATGGGATCTATTCTGCAGATCCGGAAAAATTTCCTGATGCTGTAAAGTATGATACGGTGACCTTTCAGGAATGCATCTCTAAAAATCTGCGTATTATGGATATGACCGCTTTTACGCTGTGTATGGAAAACAATCTCCCAATTATCGTTTTCGATATGAACGGACCCGGCAATCTTCTCCGCCTGGTGATGGGTGAAAAAATTGGAACGCTTGTAACAAGCTGACAGTCACATAATTTAAATAATGTCCGTAATATTACTTGCAATATTCAGGATACATTAGTATTTTTCTACTCTGAAAAGCCACTATTACAGTGGCTTTTTGTTTATCCGGTTCAATATCTTAGAAAAACAGGTACACCCTGAAACTAAAAGCTTCCCCGAACCGTCATGAATACCTTGCTATTAATTGGTTATCGCATAACAATTGGCATTCCGGAAACGGTCATTTTTATTCTGACTTCCATTGTGCTTGGATTTTCTATTCATTTTTTTTGGTCTGGCAGAAAGGCTGTCCCCGGTCTGCAAAAAGTACTGGCCTTGGAATCACCCGGCGTTTCAGAAGAGGACGAATGGCGGCTATCCTGTTATGAGCAGATCGAACAGCATGAAAAAACCAGGGATCGGCTGGAGAAAGAAATTAAAAAAATGCGGGATGCCGAACGGATTCTGTTAAGAGAGCTGGAGGAGACAAGAGAAGAGGTTGGGAGATTAGAACGGGTGATAGAAAAGAATCCACAGCCGGCCAATCCCTCCCGGCATATTGCTGATCTGGTTGCCGCTCAGCAGAATCTTAATGATTATATTTCAAGAGAGATGACCGGGCGGCTGGAAAAAACATACGAAGAATTTAATTTTCTTCAGGACCGGATGCACAAAATTGAGGAGCAATTTGTTTTTTTCAGAGAATTTATGAGTGATATTCAAAAAGTCTCCGGCGATCAGGTTAAATTTAGTGAGCAGCTAAAACACATTCAGGAGATAGAATCGATCCTTGCAAAAAGCGCTAAATAACATTTATGGCCGACCATATAGCGGATATCAGAAAAGACTACCGGATGAAATCCCTGCTGGAAGCCGATGTTAACACGGATGCGCTTACCCAGTTTTCAATCTGGTGGAAAGAAGCAGTTGCAGCAGAGATCCTGGAAGTGAATGCCATGACCCTGGCCACATCATCGTCAGATGGCATTCCTGCTGCGAGGATTGTTCTGCTAAAAGGAATGGATAGCAGAGGATTCACTTTTTTTTCCAACTACAACAGTTTTAAAGCGCAGCAACTGCAGGAGAATCCCCGGGCCTGCCTTGTATTTTTCTGGAAGGAGCTGGAAAGACAGGTACGAATAACCGGAGTGGTTCAGCGCGTGAACGCACAGGAAAGCAATGACTACTTTAACAGCAGGCCTGAGGGAAGCAGGATAGGTGCCATTGCCTCTCCGCAAAGTCAGGTAATAGCAGGTAGAGAATGGCTGGAGAACGCCGTGGAAGAGGCTAAGTCGACATATACCACGAATATTGCCCGTCCGGAATACTGGGGTGGATACCTGGTCAGGCCCATCACTATCGAGTTCTGGCAAGGCAGGTCCAGCCGCCTGCACGACAGATTGCAGTATACACTCGATGACAATGGAACGTGGATAATTGAGAGGTTAGCTCCTTAGAAACCAATGAGGATTACAATGCATTGAAAATCACCAAACGGTTGGAATAGCCCCAGGATCTCAGGATTATTCAAACACCCGGGAATTTTCGTTGTAGTAGCACCAGGACTTGAAGATCGTTTTAACCATTCGGGAATGTAAGTTACCCAACACATAACTACTCTTCATCGCTAAACCCGACCGATACCGATTCCATCGATCGGGTAATGTAGAAAACCAGCAGGATGAAGGCCCAGGCAAAAAAAGCAGCATTTACTCCGGAAACGTATTTTTTAAGCCTTTTTCTTTGGGGGAGCGTCTTTTTTTACCGGATTTGCCGGTCTTGTTTTACCGAATGATCCTTTGAATATTTTCCCTTTTTTCGTTTTTTTATCTCCTCTTCCCATGTCAATTTTGTTTAAATGTGAAATGTAAAAATAAAAGGTAAAACTTAAAGTAAGAAATACATTAATAAATGCATCAACTACTTCATGTTTTACCCTTTATACCGCTTGCATCGCGGCCTTATAATTTGCTTTGCAATTCTTTTCCGGCTTTAAATCTGGCAACTTTTTTTGCTTTGATTTTAATTACTGCTCCTGTCTGGGGATTACGTCCGTTACGGGCAGCTCTTTTGGAAACAGAAAACGTTCCAAAACCAACCAGGGTAACTTTACCTCCGCCTTTTAATGTTTTGGTCACTGCTTCAACAAAAGAATCAATAGTAGCATTCGATTGTGTTTTAGTAATGCCTGCATCCTCAGCAATCTTAGAAATCAATTCAGCTTTATTCATGGTATGTATTTTTAAACTGCAACAAATTTAAACGCTTTTTTTGTCAGACAAAACTTTTAGGGCACTAATTAAAATATCTTACCGCTTCTTCACAAACCAGGCCTGGTAAGGATTTCCTATGAATAGTAATTTTACTAAGGCTATGTATAATATACGTAACAGGCTGAAGCCAGCTCTGGTAGCGGCTTTCAGGCCACCCGCCCGGAAACCCGGACCACCACAGGGTTTGAAGATTAATACTATTCAAAAACCGTCCGGATATTATCCACATTCAGTTGATAACTTCCATCACAGACGCAAATGAAAAAACCTGCTCTCCCCACAATATTGTTTCTTTTTTCTGAAACTCTTCCAGATAATCCTCTCTGAACTTGTTGAAGAGATGGGTGTCATCACTATAAAGTTGCACCGCATAGGTTGCGGCATCTTCCTCATTCACTTCAATCAGTTTTACAAATTGTGCTTTTGTGAAACATCCGCTGGCAAGAAGTGCAGGCAACTGTTCCTCCTTCAACCATTTGATCCAGGCATCATGAATGCCCCAGCTTACCTGCATGGTGATGTTGTAAAGGATCATGCTGTCGTTTTCAATTCCAGAAACACCGGGCAGTGGTCACTGTGTTTTACATCCGGAAATATTTTTGCCGATACAAGGGCGGGTACCAGGGGCGCCGTAACATTCAGGTAATCAATTCTCCATCCCTTGTTCTGCAGCCGGACGGTTGGAAAACGCTGGCTCCACCAGGAATAATGATGGGGATCAGGATTGAAATGCCTGAAGCTGTCCGCAAAACCACTCTCCAGAAATTTATCAAACCATGCCCGTTCGGAGGGCAAAAACCCGGATGATTTTTTATTCCCTTTCGGATCATGTATGTCAATTTCTTTATGCGCGATATTATAATCACCACAAAGAATTATTTTTGGATACTGTTTTTTTAATTCTTCCAGGTATAAATAAAGTTCATCCAGCCATTCATATTTAAATGCCTGCCGGAGATCTCCTGAAGTACCGGAAGGAAAATAAGCATTGATGAGCCTGATGTCCCCGAAGTCGAGTTGTATGATCCTGCCTTCATCATCACTCACTTTATGTCCGTTGCCGTAAATGATATTATCTGGTTTTCGTTTAGTAAATACCGCTACACCGCTGTACCCTTTTTTTTGCGCCGGGTACCAGTAATCGTGATAACCCAGATCATTCAGTACTTTATGATCGATATTTTCTTTCGCTGCTTTAGTTTCCTGAATGCAGATCACATCAGCAGGATCTGTTTTCAGCCATTCGATAAATCCTTTATTGATCGCTGAACGGATTCCATTTACATTATACGTGATAACTCTGAGATGGTTTGTCTGATCGTTATTATTCATATTCTAATATTGGCATTAACCATTTTTCAATCTGTTCAACAGGCATTGCTTTTCTTGATGCATAATCTATTACCTGGTCCTTTGTAATTTTTCCCACACCGAAATATTTGCTTTCGGGATGAGAAAAATACCAGCCGCATACCGAAGACGCAGGATACATGGCGAGTGATTCTGTAAGAATGATCCCCGTATTGGCGGTTGCCCCGAGCATTGCGAATAATTTAATTTTTTCGGTATGGTCAGGACATGCAGGATAACCTGGCGCCGGCCGTATACCCCGGTACTCTTCTTTTATAAGGTCTTCGTTGGTCAGCTGTTCTTCCTGATCATAAGCCCAGTATTCTTTTCGCACATCCTTATGCAGTTTTTCTGCAAGCGCTTCGGCAAGGCGGTCTGCAAGAGCCTGCAAAGAAATTTTATTATAATCATCATGCTGCGATTCGAATCGTTTAATATGGGGTTCGATGCCGTGAATGGTAACAGCAAACGCACCGATATAATCCGTTATCGCTTCTGCGGCCGGAGCAATATAATCAGCAAGGGAGATGTTTGGCTGGCCACCGGCTTTTTTAATCTGCTGACGAAGAAATTCCAGGGTTACCGTTCCTTCATTCTCCGTGGATACCGTTACCGTGTCTTTTCCGTTCGAATTGGCTTTCCAGAATCCTATGGCCGCATCAGCGGTCAGCCATTTTTCGTCTATAATTTTTTTCAGCAAGATCCTGGCATCCTGGTATAGTTTAGTTGCTTCTTTTCCAACTACTTCATCTGTTAGTATCTGGGGAAATTTTCCATGCATTTCCCAGGCGATAAAAAAAGGCTGCCAGTCAATAAATTCCACCAGCTCGTTCAGGTCTATGGATCTGAATGCTTTTACACCCAGAAAACCTGGCTTAGGCGAACTATAATTTTTCCATTCGATCTTAACTTTATTATTCTGCGCTGATGGAATATTCAGGTATTGTTTTGCTGATTTCTTATTAGCAAAATCCAATGCCAGTGAATCGTATTCTTTGGTAATACCCAACAGGAAACCGGGTTTTTGTTCTTTGCTCAATAAGGATCCGGCTACTGTTACACTGCGGGAAGCATCGAGTACATGCACTACCCCATTGCCGTATTTTGGAGCAATTTTTACTGCAGTGTGCATGCGCGAGGTGGTTGCGCCACCAATCAGCAGCGGTTGTTTCATATTGCGTCTTTTCATTTCATTGGCAACGTTCACCATCTCATCCAGCGATGGAGTGATCAGCCCGCTCAACCCAATGATATCCGCCTGTTCTCTTTCAGCAGTATCCAGTATTTTTTCAGTCGATACCATTACCCCCAGATCAATGATCTCATAGCCATTACAACCTAGCACCACACCTACAATATTCTTTCCGATATCATGTACATCCCCTTTTACGGTAGCTAATACTATTTTTGCTGCACCGTCTTTCTGTGCTAAAGGATTATTTCTTTTTTCTTCTTCAATAAACGGAGTAAGCACTGCAACACTTTTTTTCATCACCCTGGCGCTTTTCACCACCTGTGGTAAAAACATTTTTCCGGATCCGAACAGATTTCCCACCACATCCATTCCTGCCATGAGCGGTCCTTCAATTACATCAAGTGGTTTAGGATATTTCTGCCTTGCTTCTTCCGTATCCGCATCAATAAAATCAGTGATGCCATTAACCAGAGAATGCTTTAACCTTTCTTCTACTGAAGTGCCTCTCCAGGCATCGTCTTTTTTAACAATTTTATCGGGCGACTTTACATTTTCGGCGAACGTAATTAATTTTTCTGTCGCCTCATTGTTATCATTGTTGTGATTTAATATTACGTCTTCACACAATTGTCTTAATTCAGGTTCTATTTCGTCATAGACCACCAGCTGGCCGGCATTAACAATGCCCATATTCATGCCTGCCCGGATGGCATAAAAAAGAAATATGGAGTTCATCGCTTCTCTGACCGTTTCATTACCCCGAAAGGAGAACGATAAATTACTTACCCCGCCACTGATCGCTGTCAGGGGCATCAGTATTTTAATTTCTTTGATCGCCTCTATAAAATCAACGCCATAATTATTGTGTTCTTCCAAACCTGTGGCGATAGCGAAAATATTCGGATCGAAAATAATATCCTGGGGATCGAATCCTACCTGTTCTGTAAGTATTTTATAGGCACGGTGGCAAATATCTATTTTTCTTTGTTTCGTGTCTGCCTGACCCAGTTCATCAAATGCCATGACGATTACCGAAGCACCATAGCTCTGACAAATGATGGCCTGCTCGATGAATTTTTTTTCTCCTTCCTTCATGGAAATAGAATTCACGATGGACTTTCCCTGAACGCATTTTAATCCGGCTTCGATCACTTCGAATTTGGAAGAATCGATCATTACCGGTATCCTGGCGATATCCGGTTCGCTCTGCATTAAATTAATAAAGGTAGTCATGGCCAGTACCCCGTCGAGCAGGGCATCATCCATATTTACATCAATTACCTGTGCCCCGCTTTCTACCTGCTGCCGCGCTACACTAAGTGCTTCTTCATATTTATTTTCCCTGATCAGACGTGCGAATTTTTTTGAACCGGTCACATTGGTACGTTCACCGATATTAACAAAATTAGTTTCAGGACGAACCACCAGCGGTTCGAGCCCCGAGAGCCTCAGAAAAGGCTTTATGTGTACAGTCTCACTCATTGATTTATGATTAAACTAGTTCCCCGTCCAATACGGGTAATTTTCTTGGTGCGAGATTTTTTACATTATCCGCTATATGCCTGATATGATCCGGGGTAGTTCCGCAACATCCCCCAACGATATTCACAAATCCCTCCCTGGCCCAGTCTTCCAGGAAATGAGCGGTTTCGTGCGGCTCTTCATCGTATTCTCCCATTGCATTCGGTAATCCCGCATTGGGGTAGGCCGATACATAACAACCCGCGATCTGCGAGAGTTCTGCAATATGCGGACGCATATCTTTGGCACCCAGTGCACAGTTTAATCCGACACTTAATGGTTTTGCATGGGTGATGGAAGTATAAAACGCTTCCAGGGTCTGGCCACTTAATGTTCTGCCGGAAGCATCGGTAATCGTTCCACTGATCATTACCGGAAGTGATTCTTTGCTGATATCGCGAAAATATTTTTTTATAGCAAAGATGGCGGCTTTGGCATTCAGCGTATCAAAGATGGTCTCTACCAGTAACAGATCCACGCCCCCGTCGGTCAACCCTTTTATCTGTTCATAATACGCAGTTACTACTTCATCGAAGGTCACTGCGCGGTATCCGGGATTATTTACATCGGGCGATAAGGAAAGTGTTTTATTCAGTGGGCCGATGGCACCGGCTATCCAGGCTGTTTTACCGGATAACCTAATTGCTTCACGCGCGCATTTTGCAGCAGCAATATTTAATTCATAGGCCAGTGATTGCATATTGTAATCGGCCATAGCGATGGACGTGCTGCTGAAGGTGTTGGTTTCAATAATATCTGCTCCCGCATCCAGGTACTTTTTATGTATTTCCGAAATAATGGCAGGCTGTGTAATACTTAACAGGTCATTATTGCCTTTCAGATCGCTGGGCCAGTCTTTGAAACGCTGACCACGGTAATCTTCTTCAAAGAGTTTGTACTGCTGGATCATGGTGCCCATAGCACCGTCTATTATTAAAATTCTATTTTCGAGTGCTTGTCTGATGTCTTGCATAAACGCTCAATTATTCAATTTATAATTCGAACAATCTAAACGTTTGGAAACTCCGGGAGGAGGTTCGTTTGCGTTTATTAGTTCGTTTTGCGCAGGCTGAACAATAAACAAATCTGCCTGAATGAGGTGTAAAGGTAAGGGGTTTACTTAAAATTGCACCAGTAAGCTACAAACCGTTCGGCACGAACATGAAAAATATAGTAAAATCACATCCATCACGGCAGACTAGTAAGCTACAAAGCGTTCGACAGGAACCCGGTTTTGGAGACTTTTCGCCAGTGTCATCTCATCTGCATATTCCAGTTCACCTCCAAAAGCGATGCCCCGGGCGATCGTGGTAATAGTAATGGAATGAGGCTGCAGCTTTTTCTGGATATAATAAATAGTAGTGTCTCCCTGGATGGTTGGATTAAGCGCAAAAACGATCTCTTTAATGTCTTCTTTTTGTACCCGGTTAAGGAGCAGTTCTATATTTAGCTGGTCGGGTCCGACACCGTCAAGAGGGGATATGATCCCTCCCAGTACATGATATGTTCCATTGTACTGCTGAGTGCTTTCAATAGCGATAACATCACGGATATTTTCCACCACACAGATCAATTCCTGCTTGCGCATAGTGCTGGCACATATTGAACAGATGTCTCCATCAGAAATATTGCAGCAGCGCTGGCAGAATCTGATCTCCTGCCGCATTTTCAAAACAGTCTCTCCAAAAGACCTGACCATGGAAGCATCCTGCTTTACCAAATGCAGCACCAGCCTCAATGCGGTTTTTTTTCCTATACCCGGCAGACGGGCAAATTCATTCACTGCATTTTCTAACAAAGAAGAAGAGAACTGCATGGTGCAAAGATACCATAAGCCATCTACACGGGCAGTACTTTCAGACCGGTTCTGCGGCTAAAGCTGAATATCCACCTCGTTGTCCCAGTTGGCCTTAACGTTTATTTTTCTGGGTATAAGCCTTACTTTCTCGGGCTGAAGGTGCTCGATAAAAAATTCACCGGTATCCCAGAGGCCGTTTTTATTGGTGTCGTACACCAGCCGCAGTTCGTACTCGCCGGGATTGAACAATTTGGCCGAGAACTCCTTGTTTTTTAAGACATAGATGTATTTTATATCGGTGCCCTGGATGAATTGAAGCAGTGGATTCTTGTTTAATTCCAGCCCGGGAAACCTCAGGCGCACCAGGCCGTATTCACTTGCCCTTTTAGAAGTAAAGGCCAGCGTATCCGTTTTAGCCAGTCTCCTGCCTGATGTATCTGTGGCAAATGTAGTGTCGATGATCAGCGTATAATTAGTGCTTTCCGTCCAGGCATATTGTAAGGTGATCTTTTTACCCGTGGAATCTCTTTTCAGTGTATACTTCGTAAGCAGGGTAGCCGAGTCCTGAAAAAACCGGATTTTGGTAGAGTCATAATTGATCAATGAATCAGTGGCGTTTATTTCCAGGGTAGTCAGCAGATCCTGCTGCCCATTGCTGGCCGAAGATTGAATCCTAAGATTTTTAGGGGGCTCCTTGCCTTTTTTCGGCGCGGCCTCTGAAACAACGGACACTTTCTTCTTTGCGGTGTCTTTAGCTACAAAAGCGTAGAGCATAATGTTGTTCTTGCGTGACTGGCTGGTGACCGATGAATCATAAAACGCAAAGAGCTGCACCCGGCTCTGGTATTTTTTTGCTCCTTCATCCTTTAACGCATAAATGGCAAATGTGCCGGGAGCAAGATTGCGAAAATGAAAATTGCCGCTGCTGTCCAGCCGGGTAATATACCTGGGACGTTCTTTTTCGACGGCTGAATCTGCCAGATTGGTGTGTAACATCACGATCAGGGTGCTGTCTGCCTTTCCACTCTCTGCAATGATCACTTTGCCGGATAATTCCAGCGAATCGAGATGCGATCCTGTAGAAAAAACATAAGTGAAATTTCTGTAAGCATTGCCTTCGTTAATGTCTTTAATGGCATTGCCAAAGTCCAGCGCAAAAGTAGTATTGGGTTCAAGAGTATCCTTAATATTGATAGTAATGGTACGGAGTTTGGATATGATCACAGGGTTTTGCTTAGGCACCGGAGAAACAATAAGATTTTCCTGTACGTTATCCAGCTGCACATATTCATCAAAAGACAGTACGATCTTTTTTCCTTTAAAGTTCAGTGTAGAATCTGCCGGATTGGAATTAACCATCACCGGTGGTAAGGTATCTCTTGGTCCCCCGGTGGGAGGTATAATATTGGCACATCCGGATCCGGTAGTCGTCAGCAGGGCAAATCCGGAAAGGATCAGTAAAAAACAAAGCAGGTGATTCAGTTTCATTTTACTCGTTAAGTTGTGCCGCTTCCTGCTCTTCATCCACTTCATGAAGGTCTGTATAGAGGTCGTTTGTTTTAATAAAATTACAATAATGACAATCTTTTTTTCCGCATCCGGTATAAAAATCCCTGTCCTGTATTTTTTTCCAGGTCTCCGTGATCTGTGCGGTCACTGCCTGGGTGTCTTCCGCAGTGATGATCAGTTTCTTTTTCTGATATCTCTTTTTATTATCCGGTTCGATGAAATCAAACTCACAGCTCACCACATTCCAGTCTTTCTGTCCGTAATTAGCAACCAGTATTTTATAAAATACTGCCTGCCGCCAGTAGTCTCCACCTAAGGGCTTTTTGATATTTGGCCCTTTTAATTTATCGGACGATTTATCCGGATCACCGGTTTTATAATCCACCACATTCACTTCTTTGTTGAAAAATTCAAGTTTATCGAGCTTTCCTTTTACTGGTACGCCGTTCACGACCACATTGCGGATATTTCTTTCAACGGCAACGATTTTATTCCATTGATGCAGGTATTCCTCGTAGTAGGCAGACAATATTTCCAGGCCGTACTCCAGCCTTCTGTCGAACGCTTCTTTAATAAAACTTTCTCTGTGGCGGTGCATGTACCAATTAAAATCGGCCAGCATCTCTGCTTTAGGAGGAAAATTTTCTGAAGGATCGGCCTTCATTTTTTCAAAGAGCCTTTGCACCGCGTAATGAACGGAGGAACCGAATTCTGTTGCTTCATTCTTTGGTGATGGAATGCGGATCAGGTTCTTAAAATAAAATTCCAGCGTGCAGCGTAAATAATTATTGAGTGCTGTTACGTTCATGACAAACTTATCGAGCAGGCGGGAAATAAAATCCTCCTCTATGCTGGCAATTTCAGGTGCTGCCGTTTCAGCGAACTGCAGGATCTGAAACTCTGTAATTTGTTCGGGGTCAACGATTATTTTTTCGCAGGGAAGTTCATGCGTATCCAGAATTTCCTGCATGAACTTTGACGGTTCAAGACCTTTATTGTCATTGGT
>JAYUXA010000330.1:0-2528 GCA_043753245.1 Chitinophagaceae bacterium | reverse complement strand
CCGTTTTGCTCATATTCCATAAAAAATCAAGTGAGGGAACTGCAAGGCAGAGCAGGGTGGTAACTAAATAAATTATAAGTACCGGCAGAAATGAACTCCCGAAATTTTTACTTTCCATCTGGAACCCGATGTCCGTTTATTTGATTGAAAAAGATTCTGCCAGGGGTTTTAATTCTGAGCCATTGGAGGAATTAGGCTTAACCGCAACAGTAGTTGTCATATGGCACTGTCCGTTGAAATTAGCACTGGTTTCTATATGCAGCTTGGAGGCATAGATATTTCCATTGACATTACTGCCGCCTTTTAGCTGCAGCAGCTCTTTTACCTTTATCGTACCACTGATCTTGCCCATTACATCCGCCTGCTGACCGGTGATATCTCCTTCTACCACTCCGTTGGCACCGATCACTACTTTTGCAGTACAATGAACATTGCCCTGAAGTATTCCATCTATCCGGATATCTCCGGTACTGTGAATATCACCCTTCAGCGTAGTGCCGGAGGAAATAATACTTGCGCTGCCCTGTGATACAGGTGCGTCCGATGAAATGCTGGATTTAGATTTATTGTTAAACATAATGGTAATTTATTCTTCTGCATTTTCGGGTTTAGGAACATCTGCCTTGGTGGTATCCAGTTTAAGGGAAACATTACCCTGCAATACATTTTTTATATTGTCCAGATATTGTTCTTTATACCTCACCGCCTGCTCAAGGGAATCTGTTTTTACTTTCAGTTCACGTAACTCCTTGGTGGCGTTGAAATCTCCATACCCCGGAATGTACAACCTTAAAGGCGTAAATACAATAAGGGCCACTGTAACGCCGGTTAAAAGTACAAAAATGGTGCTAAGAGTAATATAAACACTCATCCTTGACAATTTAAACGTCACCACTTCTTCATAAGTGTCGTCATTCATTACCACCAGCCGGTAGCGATTTTGCAGGCGTTTTAACGTTGAATTGGCATCAAATTTGGCCATAAGGCTATAATTGGCTTAAAGGTATATGTTAGAGGAATGAAAAATAAGGATAAATTTAAAATAAATTTCTTTAAAACAAGTTATTAAGAACTTAGTTTGCGCCCCAGATGCTACAGGTTTTATCCAAAACATTAGTTGCTCTCATTATCCTATGCTCCTGGTTTCCTGAAGCTTCTGGCCAGCCTGTGCTTCCTTATGATTTAAAAAAGCCTAAGAAATACGAGAACAAAAGGATCGGGGCGGAAAAGTCATCTGAAACAAAATTTAAAGGTCCCCGCAAATTCATTCAGAATACCGTTACTCATTACAACTGGTATTTCAATGCAAATAACAGATTAAACGAGATTGTGGAGCGGGCCAAACTAAGCCATCTGGACGATTTTTCTACCTTACTTCCGTTTTACAATTATAGCCTCGAAAAAACTGCTACTGAGAAGAATGAGCTCGATTCCGTCATCTACAAATCCAATGCAGGCGTATTAAACCATGATCTCCGCAATGCATGGATCGATAACCTGTATTTGCTGATGGGAAAAGCCTATTATTTTAGGAATGATCTGGACTCTGCATATCTGACGTTTCAGTTCATCAACTTCGTATTTTCTCCTAAAGATGATGGATATGACCTTCCCATTGGGAGTAACTCCACCGAAGGAGGAAATGCTTTTTCAGTTTCGACCAAAGAAAACAACAGCTTCGTTAAACGGGTGATAAGTACTCCTCCCAGCCGGAACGAATCCTTTATATGGCAGATCCGGACCTATATCCAAAAAAATGCGCTATCCGAAGCTGCCAGCATGATAGAGACGCTCAGGAACGATCCGGCTTTTCCGGAACGCCTGCAACCGGATCTTCAGGAAGTACAGGCCCACTGGTTCTATCAACAGAAAATGTACGACAGCGCGGCAGTTTACCTGGAACGCTCTTTGGACAAAGCTGCCAACCGCCTGGAAACATCGCGCTGGGAGTACCTGATCGCACAATTGTATGAACTGGCTAAAAAGCCGGATGATGCAATACTGTTTTATCAAAAGGCGATCAAACATACACTGGATCCCGTGCTGGAAGTCTATGCGCGTCTTAATTCCATCCGCCAGAATACCTCTGATTCTGTTTCTATAAAAAGGAATATTCTGGAACTGCAAAAAATGGGCAGAAAGGACAGGTATTCAAAATACCGGGACATTGTGTATTATACGGCAGCACAGATCGAACTTCAAAGAAATAATATTCCCGGGGCGATGGCAATGCTGCTTAAATCCACCGCTGCCTCCACCGATAACCTTAACCCTTCCCAGCGAACAAAATCATTTCTGCTTTTAGGAGACCTTTCCTATAGGCAAAAACAGTATCCCGATGCCAAAAGATTTTACGATTCGATCAATATCAATGACCCGGGTGTATCTGATCCACTGTCGCTTGAAAAAAGAAAGGATGCTTTACAGCAGATCGTCTCCCTCATCAATATTATTCACCGGCAGGACAGTCTTCAGCAGATCGCCGCCATGCCTGTTGCTGAGCGGGATAGTTACCTTAAAAAACTCGC